>JAGCAK010000049.1 GCA_017652745.1 Lachnospiraceae bacterium | reverse complement strand
TGCATCATCAGCCTTATTATCCGCAAGGGCCTTTGCGTGAATAAGAGCATCTTCCCAGTTGGTACCGGTGTTGTTTTGTCCCGTATAACCTCTGATCACGGTCTGTGCAGTCGATGCACTTGTAGTCCAGTTCCCGTTGTTTCCGTTCGTTGCCATATCATTGAATGAAACAAACGCCATCTCAACAATATCCGGATTTGCCGCTGTGTTATAGCTGAGCAGATTATCTGCAAGGTCCGAGGCTGCTGCAATAGCAATCCAGTCACGCCTCATATTATCTTCCTCATTATACCTTGTGCCGTTATACTGCGTATAAGTGTAATTCCCCGCAGTTCCGGATCTAGTATAAACAGTGGCGTGATTATCGTTATTTCCTACCGCAGAATAAGTTCCGTTATTATTACGATAATACAGTTGTGGATATTCACTACCTACATGACCGTAACGTCCGTATTGAAAAACACGATAACCAGACTGTCCGGTATAAGCTTGCTGGTTTTGCATACTTCCGGACCGGTCCATGATAAATACCACGTTAACCTTAGGGTTCTCAGTCTCCGTTTTTGCTGAGCCTGTTACACTAAGTTTTAACGTGTAAGTACCATCCTCGTTATCGATCAGTTGTTTGCTGGTCGCAGGGACCGGGTACTCCGGATCGTCAGCTGCCTTCGTCACCGTCTTTAATCCCGTAAACGGAATTAAGGCTATTGCCATAGCAGCAGTAACCAAAAAGACGACAACCCTTTTTGTCCATGTTTTTAATCCTGTATTCATATGATTCACCCTCCGTTTTTTCGCCCAGAAAATAAAAAATTCGCCCTACCAAAATTTTTTGTGTGGACGAAAAAACAAACCCTTTTATTTAAATTAACTAGCCTTAACATGATGTGTTAAGGGTGTTAATTTCGTACATAATAAAACAGACAATATTAAATTTTAAATAAAAAAAATCGCCCTCAAATAAATCCGGACGAAAAAACAAACTTTTAAATTAACGAGTCTCAACAATGGTGCTTAAGATGTTAATTTCGTTCCTAAACCCTTTTTATGTGATTAGAGTATAACTCTTTGGGCAGTTCCGCGCAACTATTTTTCTTATAAAAATTTTTCGCATTTTCATTTTCTTTTCCTTTACAAGACCCCTTTCGGGTGTTAGAATCGGAACCAATTAAACAAAGAATTAAAGGATAGAGGCGCAGCTGTCAAAAGTACTCTATGCGGAAAAGCCGGCAAGGCGTTGCATGGAGAAAAGGGGCATCTGCCGAAGGAGAAGGTGTTGCGGCCGGATCCTGGGCAATCGGAGAATATCCGCTTGACTGTCGCATTTGCGGAGAGCTATGGATTAATGAAATAAGAAGGAATTCTTATGTTATGACGGCCGGTGCAGATGCGTACCGGTTTTTTTAACGAAAGGGAACAAATCATGAACGAAAACTTTATCTGTGAAAACATCAACGTGAACGAGGAAGGACATCTGACCTTTGCCGGTCTGGATACTTCCGATCTGGCAGCCACATTCCAGACCCCGGTCTACTTAATGGATGAAGAACGCATCCGGGTCAACTGCCGTGCCTATACAGAGGCATTCAAAGAACATTTCGGCGGGGAGTCCCGTCCGCTCTATGCCAGCAAGGCAAACTCGTTTAAGTATATATATAAGATAATGAAAGAAGAAGGCATGGGGATCGACGTAGTCTCCGGCGGAGAGATCCTCTGTGCCTACAAAGCAGGGTACGATCTGAGTAAGGCATTTTTCCACAGCAATAATAAAACAGATGCTGATATTGCTTTTGCCATGGATCTGGGGATCGGCCACTTTGTGGTAGACGGGTTCGAGGAACTCTACGCCATTGAAGAAGAAGCTGCCCGCCGGGATATGGTACAGGATATCCTCCTGCGTATCACCCCGGGTATCGACCCGCACACCTATGTACAGGTCAACACTGGTACGGTCGATTCCAAGTTCGGAACCGCTATAGAGACCGGCCAGGCAGATGAGATCATAGAAGCTGCTCTCGGCCTGCCGCATATTCACCTGAACGGTTTCCATTGCCATGTTGGTTCTCAGGTCTTTGCGGAAGATGTGTTTGAGCGCGCCGCTGTTGTCATGGTGAAATATATTGCCCATATCAACCGGAAGTATGGCTATCTGGCACCGATCCTGAATATGGGCGGCGGCTTTGGCGTCCGCTATGTTGATACGGACCCATACCTTGACGTCAGCAAGAAGATTGCCGATCTGGCAGAAGCCATCCATGCCACTTGCGAGCGGGAAGGCATTCCTGTTCCTACCATCATCATGGAGCCGGGCAGAAGCATCGTTGCCGATGCCGGCATGACGTTATACACCGTAGGTTCCGTGAAAAGAATTCCTTATTATAAAAACTACGTGTCTGTGGACGGAGGTATGTCGGATAATCCACGTTATGCACTGTACGGATCCAAATATACCTGTTACACCGCCAACCGCATGAACGAAGAGCGCGACATGAACTGCAACGTGGTCGGCCGCTGCTGCGAGAGTGGGGATATTATTCAGCGTGACGTACAGCTTCCATCCGATACGCAGCGCGGAGATATTGTAGCAGTCTGCACCACCGGTGCTTACAACTACTCTATGGCATCCAATTATAATAAGATCCCGATGCCGCCAATCGTTATGATTACAGACGGACAGGCCAAAGAAGTGGTCCGCCGGCAGACCTTCGAGGATCTGATCAGCCTGGATGTAGACTGACACATTTTTCTTTCTTCTGCGTCAGAATATGTTAAAATATTGAAATGATGCGGAAATCAAATCCAATCAAATATATCACAGCAGGCATCCTGACACTGGTATGCCTGCTTTTTATGTGCTTTCCTGTTTTGGCAGAAGGAGAGGAAGAAGTCTGGCCTGTACCGCAGGCTGTGGAGACTGAGTCGGTCATGATCATGGAGATGACCACCTCCACGGTTCTGTATGAAAAGGATGCGGATTCTATGCGCTACCCTGCCAGCACGACCAAGATCCTGACCTGTCTGCTGGCGCTGGAAAACTGCTCCATGGATGAAATGGTCACGTTCTCCGAGCGTGCTGTGGATCTGGAGGAGGCTGCTTCCAATATTGATGCTGTTGCAGGGGAAACCATGTCAATGAAAGACTGCTTGTATGGTCTGATGCTTGCCTCCGGCAACGATGTAGCCAACGCCATTGCTGAACACATTGGCGGCTCCATTGAAGGCTTTGCAGATATGATGAATGAGCGGGCTGCTGCTATAGGCTGCACCGGATCTCATTTTGAGAATCCATCGGGTCTGTTTGGGTCCGAACATTACACCACCGCCCGCGACATGGCTCTGATCGCGCAGGAAGCTTATAAGAACTCCGCGTTTATTGATCTGATCACAACTTCCACCTATACCATGGGACCGACCAATGAAACCGATGAACCTCGGACCTTCCGTAACTGGAACGAACTGATCAACGAAGATTCTGATTACTACTGTCCGGACGTGATCGGTGGAAAGACCGGCTATCTGGATGAATCCGGCCGCTGTCTGGTCACCTACTCAAAACGGGATAATATGACGATCGTCACGGTCCAGTATAAAGGCGCATACTTTGGAATCTTTGATGAAGCAAAGCGCCTGCTGGATTTCACATTTACCGATTTCGGCATTCGGAATGTCTCACAGGAAGAGCGGCGCTTTTCCTATACCAGCGAGAAAGCGGATGTCCGTCTGGATCCTGCTGCACAGATCATCGCCATCAAAAACCGGTCGATCAATGATCTGGATTCCAACATCGTTTTTGCTGCAGATACAGAAGGTGCGCCTAAGGATCTGTACGCAACGATCAATTACAGCTATGCCGGTCATGACCTGGGCAGCGCAAATGTTTATAAGGAAAAAGCCCCTTCGATCCGCCGGCCGAGCTTTATCCGCATTTATAACATCCACATTTCTTATGTGATCATTTTCGCCATCATTCTGGCGCTGATCTTGGTCGTGAGTTATTTCACCGTATCGCGCCGTAATAAAAAACGTGCCCCTGTAAGAGCACGTTCTAATCGGCCAAATTGATCTTGATCATCGGATTACCGGAGATCTTTTAAATCGTCTGCATGGAGGATGCGCACCACGGCATCCTCTTCTTTTTTCTCTGTACAGACCGCCAGACGGTAGCTGGCATCAAACTTCCAATCTGCATCTTCTATTTCGCCTGCTTTATAAATATGAACATAACGGTTTTCCAACTCGCTCTTCTCTGTTTCCAGCTTATCCTCGTTAACAGCAAATTCGTTTGGACGGACGGTCAGCCCGCATCCGAGATTTTTCAGATAGCTTTCTTTTGTGACCCAGCATTCGTAAAAGAATTTTTTCTTTTCCTCCGGGTTGGTGATAAATCCCTGGATCATCACTTCCTGCGGATGCAGGATCTTATCCATGTGCTGCACTTCTCTGGTCTTAACGCATTCCACATCGATGCCGACTGGTTTGTCCGCGATGGCGCAGGCCGCATATTCTTTGGCATGGGACAAATTGAAATAGACCGGCGGGTCCAGCTGCTTTTCCAGTAACAAGTTGCCGGACTCCTCTTCTTTGATGGAAAGCGGAAAGGCAATTGACGGATCGATCTGTTTTAATCCATACATTAAAAGCAGTTCGACAGCCGCGGAGAGCTGCTTGTCATCTTCATGTTTCAGCTTTTGGATCTTTGCATTACGCTGCGCGGAAAAGAGGGCTTCATCGAATGCAAGATCTTTCAATTCATCCGTATGTATTAAGTAAACTCTAAGCATTATGTTATCCTTTCAGGTTATTCTCTTTTCGTCTGTTCAGTGCTGCTTGTGGATCCGGATCTTTCCGATCAGGAAGAAGATCAGAAATGCGATGATATTAATTACAACAACCGTCGCGCCTACCGGAATGGAGATCGTATAAGAACAGAAGATGCCAAGCACAAAGCAGACTGCTGACAGAATGGCAGCACTGACTGTGACCTTTTTATAACTCTTAAATACCCGCATGGAAGTAAGTGCCGGGAAGATGATCAGTGCAGAAATAAGAAGTGCTCCCATCAGCCGCATCCCCAGCACGATGACCACCGCCGTCAGCAGTGCGATCAGGATATGGATCCCGCTGGATCTTGCCTGGGTGGCACGGGTAAAATCTTCATCAAAAGTAACTGCGAAGATCCGATTGTAAAACAGAAGAAACAGAATAATGATCACCACGCTGGCACCAATAGATACAAAGAAGCTCGTCTTATCAATAGCCAGCACACTGCCGAACATATAATTATAGATATCAATATTGACGCCCGTAGTCAGGGAAACAACCAGAATGCCGATTGCCAGCGCTCCGGTGGAGATCAACGCAATGGCTGCATCTCCTTTGATCTTTGTATTCTCATTTAATCTTAATAACAGGAATGCTGCTGCCACGACCACCGGAATAGAAACAGCCAGCGGCGCCCAATGGAATGCCGTTGCAATGGCCAGCGCGCCAAAGCCCACATGACTCAGTCCGTCACCGATCATGGAATAGCGTTTCAGAACCAGGCTGACACCTAAAAGAGAGGCGCAGACAGAAAGCAGCACACCGCAGATCAGGGCACGCACAAGGAATGGATAGGAAAGCATTTCAGCAATGATCCTGATCATGCTCCCTCCTTTCGTTGCAGATCTCGCAGTCATCGTCATGATGCAGGTGATCCGGGATGTGGCACAGATAATGCTCACATAATTCCGTCTTTTTATACTCCTCGGTCGTCCCAAAGAAATCCACATCTTTGTTCAGATGCAGGATATGGTTGGAATATTCCAGCGCAGCCTCGATATCGTGCGAGATCATCACAATGGTGATGCCGATCTCGTTCAGCGTGCGGATCATTTCATACATCTCCAGCGTGACCTTTGGATCAAGCCCTGCTACCGGCTCATCCAGAAACAGGATATCCTCGGTTGCACAGAGTGCTCGTGCCAGAAGCACGCGCTGCTGCTGCCCGCCGGAAAGTTCCATAAAGGATTGCTTTTTCAAGTCCAGGATCCCCAGACTTTCCATAGCACTGATAGCTTTTTTCTTTTGCTTACGGGTATAGAACAGACCGCTTTCATTCAGCGTGCCTGAGAGCACGATCTCCATAACACTGGCTGGAAAGTCTTTCTGCAGATTGCTCTTTTGCGGCAGATAACCAATCTTGTGATTTTGTTTGCACGAAGCATCTGCTGTTCCGCCAACATTGCAGCCATCGCCAAATAAGACCTGCCCGCTGTCCGGCTTCTTTAAACCAAGCAGTGTCCTCATCAGTGTCGTTTTTCCGGACCCGTTTTCCCCAACAATGCACAAATAATCCCCAGCACTGATGCTGAAGGAAACATCCCGGACGATCGTTCTGCCTTCATATGATATTGATAAATGTTTGCAGTCAATAATGCTCATGATTACTATCGATGATAATCAATCCGGGAAAGAGTGTCAATCTTTGGGCATGGGCTTCTTCTTTTAATGTGTAAATATTTCAGACAAAATGTAAAATATACTTGACATTATGAACAGAAAGTATTACATTCACTTTGCAAACAAAAATACAAAAAGAGGTGTTAACCATGAATTGGGAACAAATTATTCCATTTATCATATGCTTTATCCTGATAGTCGTCTGCATCCTGGTCTGGAGCAAAAAGAACTCATCTGTGAAGGACCAGTATGATGAGCGGCAGGAGATGCTTCGGAAAAACGCTTATAAATATTCCGCCATGACCATGCTGTTCTGCTCGCTGGCATATTTCATCGTAGTCAGTCTTATTGACAAACCATTTGCAGAAGATGGCGTCAGTGTGCTTCTGATTGCTCTCGTGGGCGTAGCAGTCTTTGCCATTTATTCCATCTTTAACGATGCCTTCTTCGGCGTAAAAGGAAAGCAGGTAGGTACCGGACGGCCTGTCATTTATATTGTGTTAGTCGCCTTCATCACCGTTATGAATGGCATCGGCGCCATACGGATGATCCAGGAGAAAGAACTGGTAAAAAATGGCCTTCTGACTACAAATGTGATGAATCTGGCACTGACCATTCTGTTCCTGCTGATCCTGATCGCTTTCGCTGTGAAATATCTGATGAATTCCTATGAGGATCGGAGGGCGGATCAATGAAGAATCTGAAATTGAAAGCTGCCCGTGCCGCCAAGGATATGTCCCAGCAGCTTTTGGCCGAAGCAGTTGGCGTTTCCAGACAGACGATCAACGCTATCGAAAAGGGAGACTATAACCCAAGCATCAAACTCTGCATCGCTATCTGCAAAGTGCTGGAGAAAAGCCTGGACGAATTATTTT
>JAGCAK010000048.1 GCA_017652745.1 Lachnospiraceae bacterium | reverse complement strand
TCCCGGGCCCAATGATTGATTCAATCTTTATTTCACTTTTGCTTCCAGCTCGCCGTTTGCTCCGACATCGATCAGGATCACATCGTCCGGCTTCAGGTTGCCTTCCAGGATCATCCTTGCAGCCAATGTGGTGACATTCTTCTGCAGGAACCTCTTCAGTGGACGGGCACCGTATGCCGGATCATAAGACCGGTCAGTTACCAGTTCTTTTGCTGCATCCGTCAGTTCGATAGAGAGCTGCTTCTCTGCAACCAGTTTGTTGATTGCTTTCATCTGCAGATCGATGATTGCTGCCACGTTCTCCTTGGTCAACGGTTTGAAGAGGATGATTTCATCCAGACGGTTGAGGAATTCCGGACGGAACTGGGTACGCAGCTGGCCCATGACCATTTCTTCTGCAACCACACTGATATTGCCATTTTCATCAATGCCATCCAGCAAATGCTGGGAACCCAGATTGCTGGTCAGGATGATGATAGTGTTCTTAAAGTCGACTGTCCGTCCCTGCGAATCCGTGATACGGCCGTCATCCAGCACCTGCAGTAAGACGTTGAAGACATCCGGATGCGCTTTTTCCACTTCATCAAAGAGGATAACCGAATACGGTTTCCGACGGACGGCTTCTGTCAGCTGGCCGCCTTCATCATATCCCACATATCCCGGAGGCGCTCCGATCAGACGGGAGACGGAGTGTTTCTCCATGTATTCGCTCATATCGATACGGACCATATTGCCCTCGTCATCGAACAGTGCTTCTGCCAATGCTTTTGCCAGCTCAGTTTTACCGACACCAGTAGGTCCCAGGAAGAGGAATGATCCGATCGGTCTGCCCGGTTCTTTGATACCGGCCTTTGACCGCCAGATTGCATCCACAATTCGACTGACCGCTTCATCCTGCCCTACTACCCGTTTATGAAGGATCTCGCTCAGATGCAGGATCTTTGCTCTTTCTGTCTCGTTCAGTTTGGATACCGGAATGCCGGTCCAGCGAGAGACGATACGGGCGATTTCTTCATCTGTTACGGCCTGTCTGACCAGGGAAAGATCCCGCTCGCTGACTTTGGCTTCTTCTTCCGCCAGCTGTTTCTGAACTTCCGGTAATTCGCCATACAAAATCTGGCCTGCTCTCTCATAGTTATTTTCTCTCTGAGCGATCTCAGCCTCGTTGTTCAGTTCTTCGATCTTTGCACGCAGAGCGGAAAGATTCTCGACTGCAGCCTTTTCATTTTCCCACTGTGCAACCTGTGCATTGAATTCGTCTTTCGTTTCTGCCAGATCTCTCTGCAGTTCCTCCAGACGTTCCTGGCTGAGACGGTCAGTCTCTTTCTTTAATGCCGCCTCTTCAATCTCCATCTGCATCACTTTCCGGCGAAGCTCATCCAGCTCTGCAGGCATGGAATCCAGCTCTGTTTTAATAGAAGCGCAGGCTTCATCCACCAGGTCAATAGCTTTATCCGGCAGGAACCGGTCTGTGATATAACGGTCGGAAAGCATAGCTGCGGAAACCAGTGCAGAGTCCGTGATCTTCACGCCGTGATAGTTCTCGTATTTTTCCTTAATACCACGAAGGATCGAGATGGTCTCATCCAGACCCGGTTCATCCACCAGGACCGGCTGAAACCGGCGTTCCAAAGCTTTATCTTTTTCTATGTATTTCCGGTACTCATCCAGAGTCGTTGCACCGATGCAGTGCAGCTCGCCTCTTGCCAGCATTGGTTTTAACATGTTGCCGGCATCCATAGAGCCTTCTGCAGCACCTGCTCCGACTATGGTATGGATCTCATCAATAAAGAGGATGATCTGTCCGTCGCTTTCCTTGACTTCTTTCAGAACAGCTTTCAGACGCTCCTCAAACTCACCACGATACTTAGCGCCTGCCACCAGGGAACCCATATCCAGGGAGAAAATAGTTTTATCTTTCAAGGTATCCGGGACATCGCCTTTTACGATACGCTGTGCCAGACCTTCCACAACAGCAGTCTTGCCAACGCCCGGCTCACCGATCAGGACCGGATTGTTCTTGGTCTTTCTGGAGAGGATCCGGATCACATTCTGAATCTCATCGACACGGCCGATGACCGGATCCAGTTTCTGCTGTTTTGCCTTCTCAACCAGGTCGGTACCATATTTATCCAGTGCTTCATAGGTGGCTTCCGGATTATCCGATGTGATCCGCTGATTGCCTCTGACGGTTGATAATGCCTGCAGGAAAGTATCCCGGTCAATTCCGTAAGTACGGAAAAGCTCTTTCACTTCCTTGCTGCCTTTTTTCAGCATGGACAGGAAGATATGTTCTACCGAAACATAATCATCTCCCATCGCTTTGGCTTCATCTTCAGCGTATAAAAGCACGTCGTTTAATGCGACGCTCACGTTCCGCTGTCCGCCGCTGACTTTCGGCTTCTTCTGAATCTGCTCGATGACCGCATTTGTAAAATCCGTTTCATCGATCCCCATCTTCGTGATGAGTTTCGCGATCAGGGAACCTTCCTGATTTAAAAGAGCCAGCAGAAAATGCTCGCAGTCCAGCTGCGGATTTCCATACTCACTAACTATTTTTTCGCTGTCGTTGATCGCTTCGATCGATTTCTGTGTAAATTTTTGAATGTTCATACTGATCACCACCTATCTGTGTATCATTTGTTCTATGTGTAATATAACACATGATATATTTGAATGCAACTACTATTTTTATAATTTGAAGAAAAAAACATTGTGGCTAGAAACCTGTTCTGCTGTTAGAAATCACTCCCTGTCGATGACCCTTTCGGACAATTATTCTTAAATTGCGCCTTAATTGCAGCAAGAATAATGATAAGCCCACAAAATTATTCTTGTGAGAAATGAAACTGCTATGGAGAATAAATTGGCTGATTTCGGTCTGTTTTAGGGCGTTTTTATTATTCTTGCTGGAAATAAAAGTCTCAGGGAGAATAATGGAACCAGTTTTACTCACCGGAGAATAATATCCCGAAAAAAATTATTCTCCCTGGAGCAAAGCCGCTCTGGGAGAATAATGCAGTTTATCTGTCTATATGTCACACATAACACACAGCGCTCACGCCGATGCGGACAGTTTGGCTGCCTGATCTGCAGCGATGCAGTTGTCGATGATCTCGTACAGGTCACCATCCATGATGCTGTCCAGACGGTAGGAGGTGAAGCCGATGCGGTGATCCGTGCAGCGTCCCTGCGGGAAGTTATAAGTGCGGATCTTCTCGGAACGGTCACCGGAACCAATCTGGCTGCGGCGCTCTGCTGCCTCTGCCTGCTGCTTCTTCTGCAGCTCCATATCATAAAGTCTTGCCTTCAGCACCTTCAGTGCCTTGTCTTTATTCTTAAGCTGGCTCTTCTCGTCCTGACAGGAGATGACAATACCGGTCGGGATATGAGTCAGACGCACGGCAGAGTCTGTGGTGTTTACACTCTGCCCACCATTTCCGGAAGAACGGAACACGTCAAATTTGCAGTCATTCAAATCGATTTCGATATCCACGTCCTCTGCTTCCGGCATGACTGCCACAGTTGCCGCGGAGGTATGGATCCTGCCGCCGCTTTCAGTGACAGGAACTCTCTGCACGCGGTGTCCGCCGCTCTCATATTTCAGCTTGGAGTAAGCCCCCTGGCCGTTGATCATGAAAACCACTTCCTTCATGCCTCCCAGACCCATTTCATTGACAGAAACCAATTCCGTCTTCCAGCCGTTCCGTTCAGCAAAGCGGTTATACATACGGTAAAGTTCAGCGGCAAACAAGGCAGCCTCATCGCCGCCGGTTCCGGCGCGGATCTCCATGATAACGTTCTTATCATCATTCTCATCTTTTGGAAGTAAGAGGATCTTTAGCTCGCCCTCGATTGTCTCTACATCTTTCCTTGCTTCAGACAGTTCTTCTTTTGCCAGCTCTTTTAATTCCTCGTCACTTTCTGTGTCCAGGATCTCCAGGCTGTCTTCGATTGTCTTTTTCGCATTCTTATATTTCCGGAAGGCTTCCACGATTGGTGAAAGATCGCTCTGCTCTTTCATCAGTTTTTTAAACCGGTTCTGATCATTTGCTGTTTCCGGTTTTCCCAGCTCTTCCAATACTTCCTCATATCGCTTGTCGATAGATTCCAGTTTATCAAACATTAGTCTTCCCTCTTATATTTCAAATAACCGATCACGACACGGTCCAGCCCGGTCAGATCTTTTATCACTCTGATCTCTACAAACTGCGCATCCTTCATCAGAGAAGTCACATCGTCCGCCTGACTGCACCCAATCTCAAGTGCCAGGATACCGCCATCTACCAGATGGTCAGGCGCCTCACTGATCAGACGCTTGTAAATATCCAGTCCCTTCTCTCCGGCTTTTAATGCCAGAGCAGGCTCGTGGTCCTTCACTTCCGGCATCAGCGTTTCATATTCCGCATCAGATACATACGGCGGATTGGAAACGATCACATCAAACCGGATGGATGGATCTATATTGTCAAACAGATCTGTCTGTACAAAGTCGATGATGCAGTGCCGTGCACGTGCATTCGCCACAGCCACATTCAGCGCTTCCGCGGAGATATCGGCTGCGGTCGGATAAATATCCGGGCGGTACCGCTGCAATGAGATGGCGATGACGCCGCTCCCGGTACACATATCCAGCACCTTGGATTTTCCCGGCATGATCTTTAAAAGCTCTTCAACCAGAGTTTCCGTGTCCTGCCGCGGGATCAGTACCGATGGGTTTACTTCAAACTCAAAACCCATGAACTCACATTTCCCGACGATATATTGACAAGGCTCATGAGCAGCTCGCCGCTCGATCAATCTCTTGTAGCTGGCAAACTGCGAATCATTTACTTTATGATCTTTGTACAGCAGATAAGTTGTTCGATTGACACCGGATGCCATTTCCAGAAGGGTAAATGCATCGATCTTTGCATCCGCGATCCCGGCCGCTTCCAGCGTCTCTTCTCCATAGCGGAGGACATCACTCAAAACCATTTTTCTACAGCCATTTCATGGTCTCTTCATCCGCCGGTTCAGAAGAAACCTTTGTGCCTTTTTGTTTTTCCTTGTCCGGCTCCGCGATCACTTCCTGAATGGATTTCTTCTTTTCCTGCACCTTGATTTCTTCTGTTTCAAACAGATCGTCGAAACCTTCCAGATAACTTCTCCAGTCAAAGACTGCTTCTACAGATGCAATACCTACTTCCACCATTTCCCTGGTCGGCTCTTTTGTGGTCAGCCCCTGCATCAGAAGTCCCGGACGAGAAAGGATAGCTGCCATCTTGCTGTCCGAGTTGCCTGCCCAACGGATAAACTCATAAGAAACACCTGCGATGACAGGGATCAGAAGAAGACGGATCAAGAGACGAAGGAACACAGAATCCACACGGATAAAGATAAAGAAGATGATGCTGATGAACAGGACAAAGAAGATAAAGCTCGTCCCGCAGCGTCTGTGCTCTTTGGATGCCTTCATGACATTTGCTACCGTCAGCTCATGTCCGCTCTCCAGACAGTTGATACATTTATGTTCTGCCCCATGGTACATAAAAGTACGTTTGATATCTTTCATTTTGGATATCAGGGCAATATAACCGATAAAGATCGCCAGTTTGATGACGCCTTCGATCACTGCCAGCAGAAGGCTGGAAGTGATATTTGTAAATTTCAGGATCAGCATGGAAATCACATAAGGAAGAACGATAAAAAGTGCGATGGCGATCACCAGTGATACAAAGACAGTGATCACCATGACAGCACTCTCCCCTTTCGATTTGAAGGTCGAGTCGATCACCTGATCGGTCTTTCCATGTTCCTTCTCGATATCATCCTCATAGAAGCTTGCGGAATAAGTCAGAGTCCGAATGCCCAGGATCAGAGACATGATAAAAGAGACCACGCCGCGGATGATCGGCCAGCCTAAAAACTTATACTTCTTTGCCGGATTTTCAAATTTGCTTCTCCCGACTTCGATCTGTCCGTCGGGTCTTCTGACAGCAACAGCGATGTCTTCGTCATGACGCATCATGACGCCTTCAATTACTGCCTGTCCTCCGATATTGGATGATTTCATTCCTTTTCTCCTGAAAACGACTGCTTTATGTTTTCATAAAAAAATAGGGCGGCGATTAAGCTCCGCTTTTGCGAAGATAATGCTCACCCTATTAGAGATGCTACTGTTCCTGATTCAGATTATATTTCTTATTGAATAATTCCACACGTCCACGAGCCTTGGTAGCCTTCTGCTGTCCTGTATAGAAAGGATGGCATTTGGAGCAGACTTCCACGTGGATATCCTGCTTGGTGGAACCGGTCGTGAATGTATTCCCGCAGTTGCAGGTCACGGTAGCTTCATAATAGTTTGGATGAATTCCTTCTTTCATTGTTTTACCTCTTTTCAAATATCCGAAAAACTTTTAACTCTTCGGACGTATTCTTTGCTCACAGCCTTGCTAGTATATCATGCCGCAAATCGCTTTGCAACCATTCATTTACATCAATTTTATCTTCCGGATCATGTCCACAAACTCTTTGTTGTTCCTGGTTTTTGCAAACAGGTCCAGGATCTTTTCTGTGGATTCATCCGCCCTTAAGCCGCCGGTCGCCTTACGGATGATATAAACTGCCTCCTGCTCTTCCATCGTCAGCAGCAGGTCCTCTCTTCTGGTTCCGCTCTTGGCGATGTCGATAGCCGGGAAGATCCTCTTTTCCTGCAGCTTACGATCCAGGATCAGCTCCATGTTACCGGTTCCCTTGAACTCCTCGTAGACCACGTCGTCCATCTTGCTGCCTGTATCTACCAGAGCTGTTGCCAGAATGGTCAGGCTGCCACCCTCCCTGATATTTCTGGCTGCACCAAAGAACCTTTTTGGCATATGGAGTGCTGCCGGATCCAGACCACCGGAAAGTGTTCTGCCGCTTGGCGGGACCAGCAGGTTATAGGCTCTTGCCAGTCTGGTGATACTGTCCAGAAGGATGATGACGTCCTCGCCATGCTCTACCAGACGTTTTGCCCGCTCGATGACCATCTCGGAAACCCGTTTGTGATGCTCCGGCAGTTCATCAAATGTGGAATAGATCACTTCTACATTATCGCCTACAATGGCCTCTTTGATATCAGTAACTTCCTCCGGTCTCTCATCGATCAGTAGGATCAGAATATGGACTTCCGGATTGTTTTTCTGAATGGAATGAGCGACGCCTTTCAGAAGTGTCGTTTTACCTGCTTTTGGCGGTGAAACGATCATACCCCTTTGCCCCTTGCCAATCGGAGACACCAGATCAAAGATCCGCATCGCCACATTCTTCTCGGATGTTTCCAGACTGAGCCTCTCATCCGGAAAGATCGGTGTCAGATCTTCAAAGTTGCGGCGGTTCAGGGCCTCACTCGGAAGCACGCCGTTGATGCGGTCCAGATGAAGGAGTGCGCCGAACTTTTCATTCTGCGTTTTGACTCTGACTTTTCCTTTTAAGATATCACCCGTTTTCAGCGAAAACCGTTTGATCTGAGATGGAGAAACATAGACATCATTATCACCCGGCAGATAGTTTTCGCAGCGGATAAATCCATATCCGTCTGGCAGAACTTCCAGGATGCCATGTGCAATAATGCCGGAATCCAGCTTCTTTTCTTCCTCTTTGGAGATACCAGTCTCTTCTTCTCTTGTTTTTTCTTCCGACATCTGCAGGATTGCATCGATCAATGCTGCCTTTTTCATGGAGGCGATTCCTTTGATGTCATTCGCCTTAGCGATCTCTTTCAGCTGTGCCACAGGCAAAGTTTCAAGCTGCTCTCTTTGTACTTTCATAAAAGTCCTTTCGAAAATGTTCAGTTTTCAAATAACAACGGGAATTAATATTGAAATGATAAGATTATCAGATTGTTCTTACGCCGCTGATTATAAACAAATCGATTTGAAAATGCAAGGTAAATATGATAATCTAATAACCCACTGACAGATAGAGGGGAAAAGGGTGGTCTTATGGTTACAGAATCCAGTACGATCTATAAATTAATGATCCTGTATATGCTGAACAAGCTTGATTCACAGCTGACAAACGCGCAGCTGTCCGGTTTTTTCATTTCCAATGATTATACGGATTATTTCACGCTGCAGCAGACACTGTCGGATCTGGTGGAATCCAAATTTGTGGAAAAGATCACGATCCGCAACACATCCTATTACAGCATCACGCCGGAGGGTTATGAATCTCTGACTTTCTTTAAGAATCAGATTCCTAAGGGCGCGCTGGAGGATATGAACCAGTATCTGGATAACAACAAATACGCGCTGAAGAATGAAGTCGGCACACAGGCCGATTACTATAAACACACCAGCGGTGACTATATTGCCCACTGTCAGGTCATGGAAGGAAAGTCCCTGCTCTACGAGATCAACATTGCTGTTCCAAGCGAAGAGGAAGCAGCAAAGATCTGCAGTAACTGGCGGGGCTATTCGGAAGAACTTTACGGGCAGATCATGAATGCCCTGCTGCAATAATATGGTCATTAAATCGGTTGAACTGGAGATCGTGTGCGGACCGACCAGCAAGCTGCCAGCTACCACGCTGCCGGAGATCGCATTCGCGGGAAGATCAAATGTCGGAAAGTCTTCCCTTATTAACGTGCTGATCAACCGGAAGGGGCTGGCGCGTACGTCCAGCCAGCCGGGCAAGACCCAGACCATCAATTTCTATAACGTCAATAAAGAACTCTATTTTGTAGATCTGCCGGGGTATGGCTTTGCAAAGACATCTAAGGCGGAACAGGCAAAATGGGGCGTCATGATTGAAAAATATCTTAGGACATCTAAGCAGCTGAAGACCGTCTTTCTGCTGATCGACATCCGTCATGAAGTCAAAAGCAGCGATAAGGAAATGTTTGAGTGGGTTCGGGCCAATGGATATGAGCCGGTGATCATCGCCACCAAAGCGGACAAGATCACGCGCAATCAGCTGCCAAAACAGCTCAAACTGATCCGGGAAGGACTGGGCGTGCAAAAGGCATCCGATATTACCATCTTCCCGTTCTCTGCCCTGACAAAGCAGGGACGTGATGAGATCTGGAATGCTATTTCAGCACTGATTTCTTAACAGAAGAAACCAACAGAAAAAAGGACCGCATATAAGCGGTCCATTTTTATTACGTTAATAATTGTTTACAGTCTTTCAAAGACTTCTACGACTTTATCTTTCAGCTCTTCTTCCGTTGGTCCGAATACAATGCTTGCAAAACCAATAGCCGCACCTTGTGGCTCATGTCCTTCAATATTCAGGGTCGAGCCTGTCGTGGAGAATGTCGTTGTCGGGCCATGCTCTTTGATATAGCCTTTCACGTGTCCGATCAGTGCGCCGATAGAATCCAGCCATGCTGTCAGTTCATGGATGGCATCTTCCATGGCAACTTTCGCCTGCTCCGGATCCGTCAGGATATCCTTTTCAAAGGAACAGATGGTGGCACCTTCATGACTATGGGTCTCCATAACAGAGTAGCCCGGCACTTCATAAGTATGTCCCTCTTCATGCTCGTGGTCATGATCGTGGCAGCCGCAGTCACAGTCATCGCCATGATCATGGTGATGATGATGTTCATGCTCATGGTCGTGATCATGATGGTGATGGTGCTCATGCTCATGGTCGTGATCATGATGGTGATGGTGCTCATGCTCATGATCGTGGTCATGGTGGTGATGTTCATGCTCGTGATCATGATCATGATGGTGATGATGTTCGTGCTCGTGATGATGCTCGTGCTCTTCGTGGACGCAGCACTCTTCGTTTTCTATATTCTCTGTATGCTCATGTTCACTCATAGTAAAACCTCTTTTCTATTACTCCCAGCTGTTGATCTCCGTGATCATTTCGCGGCAGATGTTAACGGTTCCTTCCGGATCTGTGGTCGTGGATACTCTGTAGAGTTTTGCATCACATTTGGAACTAATCTGTTTCTCAACTTCAGCGATCGTCTCTTCATCAGCAACGTCGATTTTATTAAGAAGAACATAGTTTGCGCGGTCGATCTGCTCGTCTACCAGGGCCCCTGCTACACGGCTGATCCGAAGCCATCTGCTGGCATCCACAACGGTGATCAGCGTAATATTCATGTTTTCGTCATAATAATCCCACAGCTGCTGTGCCACATCATAAGGACGGGCAAGACCTGTCGTCTCCAGAATCACAAACTCCGGATGCATTTGATCTTCCATTTTGCTGAGGGCGTCCATCAGAGAGGATGCAATCGTACAGCAAACGCAGCCATTGAACAGCTCCGAGGTATACAGGCCGGATCCTTCTGTAAATGCGGTATCAACGCCAACCTGTCCGATCTCATTTTCAATGATCGCAACTTTTGTGGAGCCATCTTCCGCACCACCTGCGCTTGCAACCATTTCCTTTGCAAGAGGGATCAGAACACTGGTTTTTCCGGAACCCAAAAAGCCACCTAAAATAATTAATTTCATCCTACACTCCAATCTGTCATTTCGACGAGTCTATTATAACTGTTTTTATTGACTGATTTTAAGAAAATATACCTGACTTTTGTTGTTTTATTAATTATATCACTCTTTGATCATTTTTGAAGTGACCGTCACTTTTTTTACGGAATCATCTGAAGGAATCTCATACATCAGATCCATCATCGTATCTTCCATAATACTGCGCAATCCCCTTGCACCGATCTGCCGCTCATAAGCCTTATGCGCGATCTTGCGGATGGCATCCTCTTTAAACTGCAGATCCACATGATCCAGTTTAAACAGTGCCTGATACTGTTTGATCAGTGCATTCTTAGGCTCCTTCAGGATCCTGACCAGATCGTCTTCCGTCAGAGATTTCAGGGACACCACTACAGGAACGCGTCCGACAAACTCCGGAATGATCCCGTATTTGATCAGATCCTGCGGCATGACCTGTGCAAACAGATCATCCGTTTCCTGTGTATCGCCGGTTAAGATTTCTGCACCGAAGCCGATGCCTTTTCTATCCACACGGCCTTCCACGATCTTCTCCAGACCTGCAAATGCGCCGCCGCAGATAAACAGGATATTGCTGGTATTGATATGAAGCATTTCCTGGCCCGGATGCTTTCTGCCGCCCTGCGGCGGAACCGATGCATCTGTTCCTTCCAGGATCTTTAAAAGCGCCTGCTGAACACCCTCGCCGGAAACATCACGGGTAATGGATACGTTCTCACTCTTCTTGGTGATCTTATCGATCTCGTCAATATAAACGATTCCGAACTGTGCTTTATCGATATCGTAATCGGCAGCCTGGATCAGTTTCAGGAGAATGTTCTCTACATCTTCTCCGACATATCCTGCTTCGGTCAGTGTTGTGGCATCGGCAATTGCGAAAGGAACATTCAAAATCTTGGCCAGTGTCTGTGCCAGGAATGTCTTACCGGAACCGGTCGGCCCCAGCAGTAAGATGTTGCTCTTCTGCAGTTCAACATCCAGATCATCCTGTGAAAGAACGCGCTTGTAATGATTATAAACCTGCACGGAAAGAACTCTCTTGGCTACATCCTGTCCAATCACATACTCATCCAGAAAGGCTTTGATCTCTTTCGGTTTGTGAAGATGGATGTTCAGATCCTCTTTCAGTTTATTCCTGCCAAAGCCGGATGCCTCCGGGACATTGTCCAGTCTGTATGTATCAAGCCCCAGGATCTCCATGCAGCGGATGACACAGTCCGGGCAGATAGCTGAACCATTTGGTCCGGTAATTATCTGCGCGCCAACCTCATCAGCCCTTCTTCCGCAAAAAGAACAGGTCGGAATATTAGAATTGCCGTTTGTTCTGTCTGCCATTCTCAGCCCTCGTGATTCTTGATGACTGCATCGATCAGTCCATATTCTTTTGCTTCATCAGCAGTCAGCCAGTTGTCACGCTCGGTATCCTGCTCGATCGTCTCGATTGGTTTGCCGGTGTTTTCTGCCAGCAGACGATTCAGGTTTTCACGGATCCTCAGGATATGCTCTGCATTGATCTTAATGTCACTTGCCTGTCCCTGTGCACCGCCGGATGGCTGATGGATCATGATCTCTGAATTTGGAAGCGCAAACCGTTTTCCTTTTGCACCGCCGGCAAGAAGAAATGCACCCATGCTGGCAGCCATACCAATGCAGGTGGTGGAAACATCACATTTTACATACTGCATTGTGTCATAGATTGCCATTCCCGCTGTGACGCTTCCGCCAGGGGAGTTGATGTAAAAATGAATATCCTTACCCGGATCTTCACTTTCCAGGAAAAGAAGCTGTGCAACAACCAGGCTGGCAGTCACATCGTTAACTTCCTCACCAAGGAATACGATTCTCTCCTTCAGCAATCTGGAATAAATATCATAGGCTCTTTCGCCTCTGCTTGTTGATTCAATAACTGTTGGAACTAAACTCATAGGATCCTCCTTATTTGGTACTATATACAAATGAGGCCGACTGCTGCCGGCCTCGTGATTAACATGTGTCTGATTATGCCTCCGGCTCTGCTGCAGCCTCTTCCGGTGCCTGCTCTTCCTTTGGAGCCTCCTCGGCTGCCGGTGCTTCTTCTTTTTCTTCTTCCTTAGGTTCTACTGCAACACCGTTATCATACAGGAAATCTGCTGCCTTGGAAACAGCCAGGTCGACCTTCATGCCCTCGATTTCTTTATCGGAGACCATCTCTTTTAACTTATCCAGCTCCATGCCGTAAGCATCTGCCATCTTCTTCAGCTCTTCATCGATCATTTCTTCTGTTATTTCGATGTTTTCTGCTTTAGCGACTGCTTCCAGTACCAGTCTCTGCTGAATGGTTGCAAGTGCGTGTGGACGGATGTCTTCCATGAATTTTTCCGGTGTCTGACCGACCAGGTTCAGATACTGCTCAAACTGAATACCCTGGCTTTCCATTCTCATAGCAAAATCCTGAGCACTCTGCTGAGCCTGTGCGTCCAGCATAAGATCCGGAATATCCATTTCACTTGCTGCCACAAGTTTGCCGACAAGCTCACTTTCTGCTGCACTCTTAGCTTCAGTTTCTTTTCTTTCACGGAATTTCTTACGGATGTCTTCCTTGTACTCTTCCAGTGTATCAAATTCAGAAACTTCAGATGCAAACTCATCATCGATCTCCGGAAGCTCTTTGCTCTTGATATCGTTCAGTTTGCACTTGAACACTGCAGGTTTGCCTGCCAGATCTTCTGCCTGGTAATCTTCCGGGAATGTCACGTTAACATCAAACTCATCGCCAACGCTGTGTCCGGCGATCTGCTCTTCAAATGTATCAATAAATGAATGTGAACCCAGTGTTAAAACATAACCTTCTGCTTTTCCTCCCTGGAAGTCTTTGCCATCGATAAAGCCTTCAAAGTCGATATCTACGATATCCCCTTCTTTTGCTGCTCTTCCATCAACAGGAACACGGCGGCTGTTCAACTCACGAACTCTTTCAAGTTCTTTTTCAACCTCTTCTTCCGGAACAGAAAGATCTGCAGCGGTATATTCAAGGCCTTTGTACTCGCCCAGTGTTACTTCCGGTTTTACAGCAACCTGAACAACATAAACAAAGTCTTTTCCGCGCTCAAGCTGAATGTCCTGAATCTGCGGGGAAGAAACGATCTCAATCTCCTTGGAAGCCTCATCATAAGCATCCGGATAGGAATCAGAGATCAGGAAATTAGCAGCATCTTCATAGAATACTTCTACGCCGTACTGCTTCTCGATCATTTTCTGCGGCACTTTGCCTTTTCTGAATCCCGGCATTGTAACCTGGTTTTTCACTTTGTGGTAAGCTTTGGTAATTGCTCCTTCGATCACGTCTTCTTCTGCGACAGTTACCGTGATATTAGCTAAATTCTTTTCCAGTTTTTCAACATTCACATTCATTTTAATAAATCCTCCTTAAGGGTTCTCACACAGAATGGTATTTTATCACAGGAATGTGGATTATTCAAGGTTTTCGTAGCAGATCTCCACTAAAGTCAGACCGTCTGCAGATGCTTTTGGTGCGGACTTTCTCCTGTCTTTTGATTCCAGGATCTCCTTCACGTGTTCCGGCGGATAGATACCCATTCCGACCTTTTCCAATGTCCCTGCTATGATGCGGACCATGTTATACAGGAACCCGTTTCCGGTAATTGTGATATGGACTTTTTTGGCCGGAAAATCATCCGGATGGATCTTTTCGGCGCCGTTTGGCATGACTATTGCTTCTTCCGTCACTTCGAGAGAATAGATCGTCCGCACCATGCTCTTCTGCTGCCCGCCAGCAGAGGAAAAAGCGGTAAAATCATGTTCCCCCAGAAGATATTTGGCTGCCTGTTTCATTTTATCTGTATGCAGCTCATAATAGACATAATCCGTATACAGCCGCTCCTTTGGGAGGTTGACCCGGCTGTTTAAAATATCATAGCGGTAGGTCTTGCGGCAGTTGGTATAACGTGGATGGAAATCCGGGGCGACTTCTTCTGACCGGACTATTTTAATATCATCCGGCAGCTGCTGATTCAGCGCATACATAATCTTCTCCGGAGGGATCCTGGTATTTGTATCAAATACTGCAACATTCCCAAGCGCATGTACACCGGAATCCGTGCGGCTTGCCCCGATGATCGTAATATCTTCTTTCAGCAATTTAGACAGTTCTTCGTTAATCACCTGCTCGATGGCGATCCCGTTCTTCTGTATCTGCCAACCCACATAATTTGTGCCGTCATAGGAAATAATCAGCTTGATCCGTTTCATTCATTCTTTCTCCGTTTGTTTTCCTGATTATAATACAGATTGCTCTGTGGTGCGAAACAAAATAAAAGCCCGGCACCAATGGCCGGGCAGAATCTGTGTATTCGAAATCTTTCTATCTTCCTTTCATTATCAGACAGCGCCCCATGTCAGGAAATGCTCCATCAGGATCCGCAGACCAATAGATACAAGAAGATATACAAACAGCAGGATATAAGCGACTTTATCCCTGGTTTCATATTTCAGTGGGAACATCTTTGTCCGGTTCGTTCCGCCGGCATAACATCTGGCCTCCATAGCCGTGGCAAGTTCGGTTGCACGCCTGAATGCGCTGACAAACAGCGGAACCATGATAGGGATCATGCCTCTTGCTTTCAGGATAATGCCGCCGGTATCAAAATCAGCACCGCGCGCCAGCTGCGCCTTGGTGATCTTGTTGATCTCTTCTGTCAGGATCGGGATAAAACGCAGTGCGATGCTCATCATCATGGCAATCTCATGGCCAGGAAAATGAATCACATCCAGCGGCTTAAAGACTTTCTCCAATCCATTGGTCAGCGTAGTCGGCGTGGTGGTGTATGTCAAAAGCGATGCGCCTACGATGACGTAGATCAGACGCAGTGCAAAGAAAACTGCCCGGTAAATGCCTTCATGGCTCATCCGGAAGATCCACCATCGCCAGATGATCGTGCCGTCACTGAAAAACAGGTTAAAGAACACGGCCAGGATCACAAGAAACCAGACAAAACGGAGTCCTTTTAAAATATGCTTCAGCGGAACCTTGGACAAAGCGATCAGTGTTACAATTGCAGCCGTAAGGAAAATAAACCCAATCAGGTTATTAATAATAAAAACAGCAGCAACGTAAACAACAACGCCAAAGAGTTTCACCCTTGGGTCCAAACGATGCACTATGGAATTTTCCGGGTAATACTGCCCGATCGTAATATCCTTAAACATAGCTCTCTACAGCTTATACATCTGCAGGATCTTCTCCGCTGCTTCCTCAACTGTCAAAGTATCACCCAGTCCGATACTCTGGGTAAATGCACAAACTTCCGGCACGCCCAGACCAATCTCCTCCAGTTCTTTTCTATGGGAGAACACCTCACGTGTGCTGCCGTCTAAGACTACCTTCGCCTTATACAGTGCGATCACACGGTCCGCATACTGTGCCACTTCTTCCATACTATGAGAAACCAGGATAACGGTCACATGCCGCTCCTGCTGATATTTTTTCAACAACTCCAGGATCTGCGATTTTCCCAGCGGATCCAGACCTGCTGTCGGCTCATCCAGGATCAGAACTTCCGGCTCCATCGCCAGCACTCCGGCAATAGCAACTCGTCTCTTCTCACCGCCGGAGATTTCAAACGGAGATTTATCATAAAGGCTTTCAGAAAGACCTACAGCAGAAAGTGCTGCACGTGCTTTTTCTTCCTGCTCTTCTTTTGAGAATCCCAGGTTCTTTGGTCCGTAGCAGACGTCTTTTAAAACGTTTTCTTCAAACAGCTGATATTCCGGATACTGGAAGACCAGCCCGACGCGGCACCTGAGTGTCCGCAGCGCCTTCTTTTCTTCCTTGGTCAGCTTGCCCTCTTTGTAGATCGGCACGCCATCGTAAGTAATGGATCCGGAGGATGGCTCCAGGAGTCCGTTCAGCATCTGGATCAGCGTGGACTTGCCCGACCCGGTGCTTCCGATGATCGCGGTAAAAGAATCGCCGCCCAGTTCCAGATTAACATCTGAAATTGCCTTTACTTCCTCCGCAGTTCCCGGATTATATATGTAATTGACGTTTTCTAAACGAATGATCATTTCTTCTTTTGTTCCAAAGCTTCTTTTAGCTCAGCTGCGTGGATGATATCATCCGGCAGATCCATTCCCTTCTCCCTCAGGATATAAGCCAGATGATAGATCTGCGGAAACCAGAGTCCTAACGCATATAACTCGGTGCCTCTGGAAAAAATCTCCTTTGGTGTTCCCTGCAGTGCAACCGCACCTTTATGCATAACATAGATGTAATCCGCATCCAACGTTTCTTCCATGAAATGGGTGATGGATATGATGGTGATCCCCAGCTCTTTATTCAGCTTTTTCACCGTTTCCATAACTTCCCTGCGGCCGCGCGGATCCAGCATAGCTGTCGATTCATCCAGCACGATGCATTTAGGACGCATTGCCAGCACGCCGGCTACAGCGACACGCTGTTTCTGTCCGCCGGAAAGCTTATTTGGCGAATGCTTGGCAAATTCACTCATGCCAACACCTTCCAGCGCCGATGCCACTTCCTTCTGGATCTCTTCTGAAGGAACGCCCAGATTCTCCAGACCAAATGCCACATCCTCATCCACCACGGAACCGATGATCTGATTATCCGGATTCTGGAACACCATGCCGACCGTTTTTCGGATCGTCCAGATCTGATCTTCTGCTTTGGTGTCAATGTCATCGACCCACAGTGTTCCTTCTGAAGGCATCAGCAGTGCATTCAGATGTTTGGCAAAGGTCGACTTACCAGAGCCATTCCTTCCCAGAATGCACAGGAACTGTCCCTGACGGACTTCCATGCTGACTTCTTTCAGCGCATTCTCTCCGCGGCTCTTCTTAGGTTCCGGTTGCGTTGTCTCTTCCTCTTTTTTCTTTTTGGAGTCGAACTCATCAGTGTCATCGATCACCGGATAGCTGTATGAAATTTTGTCTGCTTTGATAAAACTCATTCTTTACTCAATCTGTATAATCAACATCAAAATTGATATTGATCTGATAGCCCGGAAAATCTTCCAGGACATCTTTTTTCAATTCTTCCATAAAAGCATTCTTATCTCTGACTTTAAAATCAATAAGAATGTCAAATGAAATGAATTTCTGATCATCATCAATATAAATGCCATGACAGCCTTTTACACCGTCGTGCTTCATCATATCTTCTTTCAGATGAGCCTGTTTGTTGGATGCGTAATCCGATGTATCTGCCGCATAGACACCAACCGTAAGGAAAATATGATGCTTCTCGTATATAGTATTCTGTATCTGCATTGTCAGAACATGCAGCTCGCGTGCGGTCATCGTATCCGGGATCTCAATATGAACAGATCCGATTGCTGCATCCGGACCATAATCATGCAGGATCAGGTCATATGCCCCAAGAACGCCCGGGATTGCAGCCACATCTGCTTTGATCTGTTTGGTCAGATCACCATCCGGGCGGAACCCGACGACCTGATTGATCGGGCTGATCAGCATTTCTACGCCTGCTTTAATAATAAAGGCGGAGATTACGACACCGATGTATCCATCAATGGAAATATGGAACAGGAATGTAATAATGGCACCAACCAGGGTTGCCCCGGAAAGGATGGCGTCGAACAAAGCGTCTTTTCCGGATCCGATCAATGCATCACTGTAATATTTCTTTCCCTGTTTTTGCACAAAAATTCCAAGAAAGATCTTCACCAGAATCGCCATGCCGATAATGACCAGAAATACAACCGTAAACTCAGCAACTTCCGGATGGATGATCTTTTTGATCGACTCCACCAGAGACATGACGCCGGCACCAAAAACAATAAATGCGATGATGATCGCGCTGAAATATTCCACGCGGCCATGACCGAACGGATGCTTCTCGTCCGGTGCACGGTGTGCCAGCT
>JAGCAK010000007.1 GCA_017652745.1 Lachnospiraceae bacterium | reverse complement strand
GGAGTTTCCTGATTGCAGACAGCAATATCGGCACGGGAGATATCATCTTTCATAACAGCAAAAATACTGTTAAAGTCGTATGTTCCATCTCCATTATCTGCATAGTTTAACAACGGGGTATGCATCAGCACATCACCAACTGCGACCAGTTCCACAGTTGATTTTTCCGGTAATGTCACAACCTCTTCTGTAGTCGGCTGAACGACAGGTTCATCATTTCCCCTGTTTTTCTTTTTGCTGCAGGAGACCGCTATAACAATCACGATAGCAATAACGATCACACACAGCACGATAGCCAGAATACGGAGCAGGCGTGCCAGTTTTCTTCTTTTTTCTCTTTCCTGTGCTCTTCTTATGGCTTCCGGAGATGGCCTTCTGGCCTGATTTCCGGATGTCCTTCGCGGAGCGTTCTGTGCAGGTCTTCGGTTTGTATTTTCCGGGCGTCTGTTTTGTCTGTTATCCAATCTGTTCATCCTCCTAACATCAATCTGATGATGAAATCAGTAAACTTTTTCCGGTCATTTCTGCCGGCTGTTCTAATCCTAATAATTCTAACAGGGTTGGAGCAATATCACAAAGTTTTCCATTTTCCCGCAGGGCAGATCCTTTTGGCCCGTTGATCAGTATAAATGGAACAGGATTTGTGGTATGCGCCGTCCAAGGTTCATTCGTTTCTAAATTGATCAGTTCTTCCGCATTTCCATGATCGGCACAAAGGAAAAGAACACCATCCACTTCTTTGACTGCCTCAACAGCTTTCCCTACACAAGTGTCGATCGTTTCAATGGCCTTAACCACTGCAGGCATAATTCCTGTATGGCCAACCATATCCGGATTAGCAAAATTAATGATAATGCAGTCGTATTCACCGGAACGGATCTTTTCCGTCAGAGTATCACATACTTCATAGGCACTCATCTCCGGCTGCAGATCATACGTTGCTACTTTTGGAGATGGAATCAGGAAACGGTCTTCCAGCGGATTTGGCTGTTCAACGCCTCCATTAAAGAAAAATGTCACGTGCGCATATTTTTCCGTTTCTGCGATCCTTGCCTGTCTTAGATTATGGGATGCAATATAAGCTCCAAACGTGTTGATGATCTCCTCTTCCTTAAACACAACTGCCTTATTAGGAATTGTCTTATCATAATCTGTGAAGCAGACATAACATACAGGGAAACGCGCTCCTCTATCAAATCCGTCAAATTCATCACAGCAAAAAGTACGGCTGATCTCCCTGGCCCTGTCCGGACGGAAATTAAAGAAAATGACAGAATCGTTTGCTTTTATCAGGGAAAGTGGCTTTCCATCCTTTTCGATCACGACAGGCTCAATAAACTCATCCGTGATCTCCCTGTCATAGGAATTCTGCATTGCGGCGATAGGATCTTCTTCCCGAATCCCCTCGCCAAAAACAAGACTGCGGTAAGCTTTTTCTACCCTTTCCCATCTGTTATCCCTGTCCATGGCGTAATATCTGCCGCAGATAGATGCAATCTTACCGACGCCTATTTCTTTGGCTTCTTTTATCAATTCACGAATATATTCGATTCCGGATGTAGGAGAGGTATCTCTTCCATCCATAAAGCAATGAATATAGACACGCTCCAGTTCCTTCTGCTTACATAGTTTTAACAATGCATACAAATGGCGGATGTCACTGTGTACACCGCCGTCAGACATCAGGCCGTAAAGATGCAGATCAGAATCATGTGATTTGCAGTTTTCGATAGCCTCCAGCAATTCTTCCTTTTCAAAAAAATCTCCATCTTCAATTGATTTGGTGATGCGGGTAAGGTCCTGGTATACGACCCTGCCTGCTCCCATATTAAGATGACCCACTTCGGAATTACCCATCTGGCCGTCCGGAAGACCTACAGCAAGCCCGCTGGCATATCCTTGCACAAAAGGATATTCCTTCATTAATCCATCTATGACTGGTGTCCTGGCTGCAGCAATTGCATTTCCTCTCGTTTCTTCACTAAGGCCAAATCCATCCAGTATCATCAATACGACAGGTTTTTTCATTTTTACCTCATTTTCTTTCCCAGGTGTTCAACAAAGCTGATGTCATCCAAACGCAGGATCTTTGTGATCTTATCTGATTTCCGTACACGGATCACATCCTCATTTTCAAGAACGATCTCACTCTGTCCGTCAAAAGATACGATCTTCTCCTGTTTCCGTTCCGAAGATCTTCCTTTCACGACCACTTCAATTTCTACATCTGCAGAAAATACGATCGTTCTGGAATTCAATGTATGAGCACAGATTGGAGTAGCCAAGATGATCTCTGCACTTGGATAAACGACTGGTCCACCGGCAGAAAGATTATAACCGGTTGACCCTGTCGGGGTGGATAAGATGATACCGTCCGCACTGTAACGGTTCAAGAATCTCTGATTGACGCGCACTTCATAGTCTATGATCCCTAACGTCTGACTCCGGTTTAATACAACGTCGTTTAATGCTATATCCCGGTTGATCACTTTGCCGTCACGAAGTATCTCACCATCAATCAGCATACGGTCTTCCACATGAAAATTTCCTTCCGCAAGCTGAGCAAGATCATTTTCATAATGATTCGCATCGATTTCCGTCAGGTATCCAAGGTTCCCCATATTAATACCAATGATCGGAACCTGAAGATCGATCAGATCTTTGGCCGTATGGATAAATGTACCATCGCCGCCTATCACAATGATCAGTTCTGTATCTGTCGGCACCTGCGAAGGATCAGCATACAGATAACCCTGATCCATGATCTCCTTGGAATACATATTCCCGGAGCAATGCATGCCATGCTGCTCCAGAAAAGAGCAGATTTTCCCGGAATACTCTCTGTTCGGATCTTTATAGGAATTTGTTACCATATAAAAGTTTTTCATTTATCCAGTACCTCGTGCGCCTTTTTCACGACTTCTATGATTATGTCTCTATCAAATGGGGGCTGAGCCTCTTTTTTGCTGACACAGATCAGGTATTCTATATTTCCTTCCGGTCCTCTTACCGGAGAAAACGTCAGGCCATCTACATTAAGACCATGCTCTTGTGAAAACCGGACGATCTTTTCGATCACTTCTTCATGGGTCTTTGGATCACGGACAACGCCCTTTTTCCCAACCTTCTCTTTACCTGCTTCAAACTGTGGTTTGATCAGCATGACCAGGTTTTTATTTTCGTCCAAGAGTGGCAATGCTGCCGGAATCACTAAAGTCAAAGAAATAAACGATACATCCACACTGGCAAACTGAATCGGCTCAGCTATCATGTCAGGAGTCACATAACGAATATTCGTTTTTTCCATCACAACAACTCTCTCGTCCTGACGGAGTTTATAATGGAGCTGTCCTTTTCCCACATCGACAGCATAGACTTTTACAGCTCCGTTTTGCAACATACAATCGGTAAAACCGCCTGTCGAAGAACCAATATCCATGCAGATCTTTCCTTTCAGATCGCAGGAAAATTCTTTCATCGCTTTTTCCAGTTTCAAACCGCCCCGGCTGACATATTTGATGCCGCCTCCACGGATCTCAACTTGTGTATCTTCCGGAAACATACTGCCCGGCTTCGTTTCTTTTTGCTGCTGTACATAAACAACGCCGCTCATAATGATGCGCTGTGCAGCAGTTTTTGATAACTCAGGATTCTGTTCGCAGACTAGTTCATCCAGTCTTTTTTTCATATCAATTCCGTTTCCAGTCTTTTTAAGATGGATTCCTGGTCAAGTCCGCACTCTTTCAATTGATCATCTCTGCTTCCTTGTTCCACATATGAATTTGGAATGGCAAAATTGATCACTTTTACATCTGTATGACGTGTATTGTAATAACGTAATACTGCCATGCCATATCCGCCGTTTATTACGTTTTCTTCCATTGTAATGATGACAGAATGCGTTTGGGCAAGCCGATCCAGCAATTCCTCATCCAAAGGTTTAACAAAACGTGCATTGATCAGGGATACGTTATTTCCCTGCCGCTTCAGTTCTTCCCTGATTTTGGCAGCAGATTCCACCATGCTTCCGACTGCCAGGATCGCAATATCACGTTCTTTATAAATGACCTCGCTTTTACCAAAGCAGATTGGCTCCTGGAATTCGGACAAACCCGTATAGGCCTTTCCTCTCGGATAACGAATAGCCAAAGGTGCCGGGAAAGTGGCTGCAAATGTGATGGCAGCATCCAGTTCCCATGCATTCTTCGGAACGAGGATGTTCATGTTTGGAATGATGGATAAATATGAAAGATCAAATGTACCTTGATGTGTTTCCCCGTCATTTCCGACAAGTCCTGCACGATCGACACAAAAGACAACCGGCAGACTCTGAATACAGACATCATGCAGGATCTGATCAAACGCTCTTTGCAGGAAAGAGGAATATATTGCCACAAATGGTTTTAAGCCTCCGACTGATAATCCGGCAGCAAAGGTCGCTGCATGGGATTCCGCAATTCCTACATCGAAAAACCTTTTTGGAAACTTCTCCTGAAACTTTGCAAGTCCGGTTCCATCTTCCATCGCAGCTGTAATCGCCACGATCTTATCATTTTTTTCAGCTTCCCTGCAGATGGCTTCTGCAAAAACACCCGTATAAGACTGCGGTGCATTCATATTGTTCGGAAGGCCGGTCCTTGGGTTAAATGGTCCGATACCATGAAACAAAGATGGATTCTCCATTGCCGGACCATATCCCTTTCCCTTTTTTGTACATACATGGATCAAAACAGCATGATCTATATTTTTAGCTTCCTGTATAATACGAATCAAAGCAGTTGTATTATGTCCGTCAACCGGACCTAAATACGTGATCCCCATATTTTCAAAGAGCATACCTGGGACAAGCAGCTGCTTAATACTATGCTTGGTCCTCTTGATGCTGCGAACGATCTTTTCTCCAGCACCCGGGATCTTTTCCAAAGTTCGCTGAACGCCGGACTTCAATTCAATATAAGTCTCTCCTGCACGGGCATTGGATAAATAAGTGGAAAGTCCGCCTACATTCCGGGAAATAGACATATTGTTATCGTTCAGGATAATGATAAAGTTTCTTTTTAATTTTGATGCATTATTGATTGCTTCCTGCGCCAATCCACCCGTCATAGCCCCATCACCGATAACAGCAACGATCGTAGAATCATTTCCGTTGTTCAGCTCATCTGAAACAACCAGCCCTAATGCGGCACTAATACTGGTAGAGGAATGACCTGTATTAAAGGTATCATACTCACTTTCCCTGCGTTTCGGGAAACCGCTCAATCCTCTGTACTGACGAAGCGTGTCAAACGCATCTTTTCTTCCGGTAAGAATCTTATGGACATAGGATTGATGGCCAACATCCCATACGATCTTATCCTTTGGCAGATCCAGACAAATATGAAGGGCCATGGTCAGCTCAACAGCACCAAGGTTGGATGCCAGATGACCTCCGGTCTTGCTGACTTTATCCACCAGAAACCGTCTGATCTCACGGGCTAATTCTTCATATTCTTCCGGTTTAACATTCTTTATATCGTTTGGTTTTTGAATTCTATCTAAAATCATATTAATTATCTCTGTCTATTAAGTATGTGATCAGTTCTTTCATTTCATCAGTCGGATATGGTATCTCATCCAATAAACGGATAGCCTCCAGGGAATAATCCTCTACGGCTATTTTAGCCTGCTCCAATCCTGCAAATGATACAAATGTCTTTTTCCCATTCTTTTCATCACTGTGAACTGGTTTTCCAATGACTTCTTCATCTCCGGTCAGGTCCAGAATATCATCCTGGATCTGGAAAGCAAAACCAGTTTTGCCCGCAACATCTTCCAGGATAGAAATCTCCTGTTCAGAAGCCCCGGCAAGGATGGCTCCGATCATAAAGGAGGCCTCTAACAAAGCAGAAGTCTTGGTGCGGTAAATATATTCCAGCTGTTCCTGTTTTGTATCTGCATCCTGCGTCTGATCCAGGAACACATCCAGGGATTGGCCTCCGACCATTCCCCTGTATCCTGCTTTTTCTGCCAAAACGCAGAAAGCGCGCACAGCATTCAGAAGATGAGAAGGAGCCTCATTCTGCATTCCTTCTGCGATCAGTTCAAATGCGTAATTCAGAAGTCCATCACCGGCCAGAATGCCAAACGCTTCTCCAAATTTAGCATGCGTGGTCAGATTTCCTCTGCGGTACATGTCATTATCCATTGCAGGAAGATCATCATGACACAGGGAATAGGTATGAATGCATTCAATGGCAGCCATAAACCGATGTAAGATC
>JAGCAK010000047.1 GCA_017652745.1 Lachnospiraceae bacterium | reverse complement strand
TAATAGTCAAGGTGAAACGACAATAGGATAAAGGAGCCGATGCGTTTTATCGGCATGTCGACTCTCATACAAATTCCAGTTTATAGAGGAGAACAGTATGGGTTCTTGTTGTATTATGTAAAAAATCTATGATATTATTTTTTTGTTAAGGTATAAATAACAGTTTCTTTTGGAGGTATATTATGGGGAAGTTTATTATCAAACAAAGTAAATCCGGTGGCTACGTTTTTAATTTAAAGTCTACGAATAATCAGGTGATTGCATCCAGCCAGGTGTATAAAGCAATATCAGGCTGTAAGAATGGAATCAAAAGTGTTCAGGCCTGTGCTCCGTCTGCTGTCGTGGAAGATCAGACCGTAAAGGGATTTGAGAAACAAAAGAACCCTAAGTTTGAGATCTATACGGATAAGGCTGGCGAGACAAGGTTCAGGCTTAAAGCTAAGAATGGCCAGATCATAGCAACCGGAGAAGGATACAAAACCAAGAAAGCCTGCCTGAACGGGGTGGAAAGCATCCGTAAAAACGCCCCGGGTGCAGAAGTAGTAATGGAGTAGTTTATTTTACAACATCTTGAGATCGTTACAGCTCATCGGATTTAGTTATTCGGTGAGCTGTTTTTCTATTTAAGTTCATCTTTGGGAAAATTCTATAACAAAAGTGATACTTGCTTTAGAGATCCCCCCGCAGTTGGAAGAAGTATTTTTCTCTTGACACAAACATATGTTCGGTTTATAATGACGGCGTCAGCTAAGGAATACTGCAAAAATATTAAATAAAAACAGTTCATTTCCTTAACGAATTGATAATTGAATAAGCGGCGGAGTGATGGAACAGGGCCGAGCTGAAACAGGGCTAGGGTAAGACCCGAATCTCGTCCCTCCGTGCCGTGCAGACATAGTAATATGACTCTGCGAAGGCTTGATGGTTAAGCCAGAGATATCACATGCAAGTCATGTGACGTAGTAAACATGAGAGGCCATCGGCTGAGGATAGTGAAAGAGACTAACACTCTGATCACTACCTTTGCCGATGGTCTTTTTTATTTTCTCTGGTATAGCCCTCTCGTTTATAGCAACAATTATAAGGCGAACAGGAATCAGAAATGGCAAGTAATACTATTAAAACTACATTCGCAAATCCAGACAATACCTGGTGGGCAGATTTATCTTTCCGGTTTTACAGAATCCCCAAGGCACTTCTTGAAAACGCGCATTACAAATCGCTGTCTCCAGAAGCGGCTCTCCTTTATGGTATCCTTTTTGACCGGATCAGTCTGTCTGCAAAAAATCCGCAATATCGGAATAAGAATGGTGAGGTTTATGTCATTTGCACGAACAAGGATATCTGCCAAAAACTAAACTGCGGTCATGAGAAAGCATCCCGGCTTTTGTCCGAATTGGAAAAGCATCACCTGATCCGTATCGATCGAACCTATAAAAAAGGCCGGGCAAATCGGATCCATGTGCTTCCTTTCATTATGTCTGATTTTCCGACCCCTTCCGAGGATACATCCGATAATCAGAACCCCTCTGCTCCAGAAAGCAGACACAATGACGTCCGAAAATCAGACACTAACGATACTGATAACAGCGATACTGATGATATCGAAACAATACATCTCGGTGACTGTTGGTCAAAGGAACTAATCTGTCAGGAAGTCAAAAAGTGGATCGGATATGAGGCGTTGGCAAAGGAAGAACGTTACCTTTCCCTGCTCGACTTAGCTGTCTGTGTCATGACTGATGCTTTGGCAAGCGAGTCGGATCACCTGTCTATCGGGAAGGCAAATTATACATATAGGCGGGTCTCATCCAGACTGTTGCAGATCGACAGGCTCCACATGCAGTATGTCCTTGAGTCAATCCTGGCTTCCGGCACTGCAATTAGAAACCCAAATGCTTTTATGCTCTCCCAGCTGTTCTATGCTCCTGTCAATATCAAATCCATGAGGGACATTGAGCTGGTTGACTGGATCAGAAAAGAAATTCATGCGGAGGGGGTGATGTCTTGACCGATATGATTAGGGCATCTCTTCCTGATGCAAATGTTCCAATCGAAGACAAGCTGAAACTGATGCGGTCACATATCGAATACTTTTCAAGTGTTCTAATGTGTGATACTTTAAGTGAGTCTTGTGCTGCAGGGTACAAGGATATGCTTTATACAGAACTACAAAACTATATTACGGAGGTGCATCACAAAAAAATCTTCCGCATCAGCCGAATAAGGAAGAATGGCGATTGCTATTATCTTTGGGCAACCGACATTGCAAAGAACAAACGGATAACTGCTTCTAAATTGGAGGATCTGTATCAAAAACTGTTTGATTATTATACAGAAGGATCATCCAGCACTTTCTTTACAACACTGGAAAAACAATTTCCTAAATTCCTTCGGGATAAAGCAGACTATGTTTCCGCTAAGACTGTGAAAGAATATAAACAGGTCTGGGAAAAATATTTTGCGGGTTCCTGTATTGCGACAACAGAAGTCCATGCATTAAAGACAAAAGACTACCGCAAGCATTTTGTAAGGATCTGCAAAACTTTCCAGCTGACGAAAAAGAGGTTCATGGATGTAAAAACTGTTCTTTCCGGATTGCTATCGTATTGCGTGGAAGAAGAGATACTGGTGTACAATCCAATCAGGGATATCAACTATCGAAAGTTTCCATACGCAGATGATATTTCTTCCAGCCATGTCAAATCAAAAGCATTTACGCTCTCAGAATCACAGACATTTAAAGACTGGTGTCTGGAAGAGCTGAAGAAGCCGAATATCAAAAAGGTTTACATCTACGCACTGCTGTTCAATCTCTCAATCGGACTTCGCTTTGCGGAACTGGCCGGACTTAGATGGGAAGATATCAACTTTGAGGAAAACTACATGACAATCTCCGGACAGGCTGTTCTTCAGGTGGAAATGCATAAGGATCTGACATTTTCCAGCCACGGAAGGAGCCGGGTCAATCATGTGAAATCACATGAAGAACCAAGACTTATACCGCTTCTCCCGGAGGAGGTAGAAATCCTTCAAAAGGTCAAGGCGCTTAATCTTTCCGAAACCTTTGTTTTCCCGCAGGGAGACTTTCGTTATCACACCTACAACGATAAGGTGAAAAAGGCTGCCAAAGAGATTGGATTGGATCCCTCACAGTATCATACTCACTGCCTCCGGGCTACTGCAGCAACAAATACCTATAACGCTTGCCAGGATGTACGTCAGGTACAAATGTTGTTAGGCCATACAACGCCGGAAATGACCAATCGGTATATCCACAACAACCGTGGTCTCGAGGTCCTTCGTGCAGCAAGAAGTACAGTAATGGCCAATCTGGTACAGTAAGTACAGTAAATTTCAATTCTGAAAAAGTCCAAAAAAAATCCCGCAAACCCTTGATATATAAGGATTTGCGAGATTCCTCTCACCGAGGCGACAACCAGATTTGAACTGGTGATCAGGGTGTTGCAGACCCACGCCTTACCACTTGGCTATGTCGCCTTACATATGAATGCACTTTTTCGTGCTTGAATATTATAACAACTGCCTTTTTCTGCGTCAAGAACAGATTACACTTCGGTTCTTGCTTTATGACGCCTTAAAAACAGAACTGACAAGCATTCCCAGCAGATTGTTATCATAGATCAGCTTCAGTACCGGACTCTCATTGATCACCTTCAGCACACTTTCTCCGAATGCCGTCCCGGAAATGGCTGTGACCAGAAAGCAGAGACACCAGAGGATCAGCAAGCCTTCTAGCAGGCAGAGGATGCCTCCAAGCAGGCGGTTGATACCTCCAATGACAGGAATCTTTCCAATCACCCCTATTATCTTCAGTAGGATCCGCAGCACTGCATAGATCACGATCAGAAGAATAATGTAGGAGATTGCCTGCAGTATAATATTGCTGAGCCTTTTGCTGATATACTCTTTAAATGTATTTACATCCAGCAGCTTGTACTGCGACAATTCATTCTTTTTACTGATATCTTTCTTAAGGAACTTTGGAAGAGGCAGTTTTTCGATCACGGTTTCCTGCATCTCCTTGGTCTTGTTCACCAGTGCTTCCGACTGCTTGTCGATCTTTTTATCCATATAGGAATCAATGGATTTCTCAATGCCGGTGCCAATAAAGGTCGTTCCCAGCCACTTGGATAAGTATGGTGTTAAAAGACCTGCTGCCACAATAGTTACGACCAGCGCCAGGGTAGTCAGAACGATCTTTAAGAATCCTCTCCGTAATCCGTAGAAGAAAAATAGAAGCAGTATTACAATAACGACTACTGTAGCGATCCATGCCGCCGTGCTCATTGTTTTTCCCTTTCCGTCCTTATTTCAGTCTGATAAATTCGGTATCCACTGCGGAACCATACACCAGATCCCGCTCATTGCCACAGGTACAGATTGCCATGATCCTCTCGTCCAGCGTAAGTGAGCACTTCTGCACACCGGTATAGCTGAACATTTCCAGATCATTTGCGGAATATACAACAACACCGCCGCCTGTAAAGGTGGCTTTATTAAAAGCAAAGTCAAATCCGCGGTTTAATATTTCCTTACCACGCAGGTTAAAGATCTTCAGCACATAGCTGTGTTCGCTCATTTCGTCTTCTGCAATCATGCCAATGTGCTTTTCATCAAAAAACAGATTCTGGATCTGGACATCCAGACTCAGATTCTCTGCCACGATAGAAGGTGTCCCCTGGAAGTTATAGATCGTAAGGGCGTTATCCCCTACCACGCATACTTTTCCACCAGACATAAATTTCGCAGTTGTTAAAATGGTTCCCTGGTACTGATTGAATCCGCCAACAACCATATCTTCTCCGCCGTTTCCGTGAGAGAAATCATAGAAGACTGCTTTGGATTCCAGTGTTCCTTCACTGACGTAAACGTAGAGTGCAACCAGCTTGGAGCCGTCATTGGATAGCGCGATATCGGTCAAATATCCGCTGGAGGAAAAGACGCTCTTTGCTGTGACCAGTTCGTTTCCGTCCTTGTCCACAACTTCTATGAAATTGGAATCACTTTCGCTGGTGGCTGCCGCAATAACACCCTGCTCGGACACTTCCAGATCTGTGATAGGATGACCCAGTGTGACTCGGTTGCAAAGGCCGCTCACATCATACAGATAAACATCCTTGCCCTTCATATCTGCAGCTGCAAAATAGGAGCCGCAGGATGCCGTGACCGGCTGTGTCATCTCAAAGCTTTCTGCCCAGAGAATTCCTTTTTTATCAAAATAGGTCACGCCTTCGCAGGAACAGCGCATGAATCCCCGGTTGTATGGGACAATGATCGTCTGCTCATCCGCATTTGCCAGATCCAGCGACGTAACAACACTGAAGTTGTCAAACGTCCGAAAATAGAAGTAGGCAAATGCACCGGCACCCAAAAGAATGACAGCGGCGATCACAATAATGATCGTCAGCTTCTTCCTTCTCCGTTTCCGGTTAACAGAGTATTGTCCTGCACTTGGCGGAATGTGTTTTTTGTGTTTCTTTTCAGGCATTATTTGATTTCGCCGTTAATCTGATCCAGTGCCTGCATGATGGTTTCGGCCTTGCCCTCCTGCATTAAGCCGATCATTTTATCGATCCGCTCTTCACTCATATTCTTCTTGCCCAGGAAGACGCCGTAAGAATTGGAGATCTCTTCACCAAGGCTGACAACTTCTGCCTTTTGTGCATTCAGATCATTCTCCATCTCTGACAGTTCTGCCTCCATCTGCTCGATAACCGGAATGTTTTCTTTTTCAATCTCATCTTTGATGGAAAGGGATGTTTCCTCATCAAAGACTTTCAGTGCCTCATCACGCTCTGTGATCTTGCTCTCCAGAGAACTCTGAAATTCACTGATCTGGGCGTCATATTCTTCCAGGCCGTACAGGGACTCATCTTTATCGGTCTTGATGCCGTGCTGGATCTTTTTGATCTCTTTGTTGTTCTTTTCAATCTGATCCATATTCAGCCTGCCTTGTTCAATTGCCGCACCTCTGCCTTTTCCTCTGGTCGTTGCAAAGATTACAAAGTAGATTGCAGCAAAGAAGATGACGATTGCCATGTAAACTAAGATCTTTAGGATCAACTGGTCTGATTTGATCAGCAGGCAGACAATGTTCGGGATCAGGCCCAGCGCCACAATAACCGTGATGATAAAGAAGATAAAGTTCTTTCCTGTCTTTGGTGCAAACAGGGAATAATAGAATTCCGTGTTGCAGAATGCAGGCACTTTGTTTGCCCGGAACAATTCTGCATTGGCTTTCTTAAAGCCTTCGTTCTGTGCGACCAGATCAGCGGTTTCATTTTTCATTCTTTCGCTGACTGCGCTGGCCTTTGCATCTTTTCTTCTTTTTTCTGCTTCTTTCAGATCCTTTGCTGCCTCATCGACCAGTTCATCATGCTGTTTTTTCAGCTCTGCTCTGCGTTCCTTGGTCGCGGTAGCGATCTTGTCTGTCATGTACTTTTTCTGGTTTTCCAGATCTTTCTGCTTTGCTTTCAGCATAGCCTCTGCTTCATTAAAGGCTTCCTGCTTTCCGCTTTCTTCCTGGAGTTTTTCTTTGACCTTTTCCAGGTTTTCAATACCGCCTTCTAAAAACGTATTATCCATAACTTCCTCCTTTAAATTTCTGAGAAGACTTTTCCAATACTGTCATTTATGATCAGGTCCGCAATCCTGTCTCTTGGTGTTGAGCTTTTGTTGATCAGGACCAGTTTATTGCCTCTGTAATAATCGATCAGACCAGCTGCCGGATAAACGACCAGGCTTGTGCCGCCGATGATCAGGACATCCGCGCGGGAGATCGCTGTAACAGCGCCCTCGATGACTTCCTGATCCAGGCCTTCTTCATACAGCACCACGTCCGGCTTGATCATTCCGCCGCAGGCATCACAGTGCGGAACGCCTTCCGCTGCTGCCATGTATTCCGGCCCGAAGAACTTCCCGCATTTCATGCAGTAATTCCGATGCACGCTTCCATGCAGTTCATAAACCACTTTGCTGCCGGCCGCCTGATGCAGTCCGTCAATATTCTGCGTCACGACTGCTTTCAGCTTTCCTTTTTCTTCCAGTTCTGCCAGTTTTAAATGCGCGGCATTCGGCTTTGCGTCCAGAAGAAGCATCTTGTTTTTATAGAACCGGTAAAACTCTTCCGGATTCCGCATGAAAAAGGTATGGCTCAGGATGGTTTCCGGCGGATAATCATATTCTTGATTATATAATCCGTCCACGCTCCTGAAATCCGGGATATTGCTTTCGGTGGAAACACCGGCACCGCCGAAGAATACGATGTTGTCGCTCTGATCCACCCATTCTTTCAGTTTCAGAATCTTTTCATCCATACGCACTTCTTCTCCTTTTGTCCCCTTGAACTACTTTTGCAGCCTGTGTTACAATGCACACATGTTTCGGTTATGGGGAAAACTCTATCGCAATAATAAAATGCTGCGGGATCACGTGTATGTCTGTGATGACGTTTCAATCAACCGCACCCGCAAAGTGATGGACGGGCTTGCGGAAATCTGCCATACATTTGATCTGAGTGTTCCCATCTGGCTGGAAGGCAATATCTCGGACTTCAAACGAGTATCCAAAACACGCTTCCGTGCCGATTCTTTTATCGAAGAAATCCCATTCGATTTTCTGGAGATCCAGGTCATCGAAGAGGATTAATCTTTATACTTGCTCAATAATTCCTTGATATTTTTCTTATAACTTTCTACGCCCGGCTGGTTGAACGGATTGACGCCTTCCAGATAAGCGCTTACGCCACAGGCAAATTCAAAGAAATAAAACAGCTCTCCCAATGAATGCTCACTGCGGTCCGGAATGGAAAAGAGGATTTGCGGAACTTCGCCTTCTATATGCGCGTTTGCTGTTCCCACTAAAGCCGTCTGGTTCAGCAGGCTGACCGGCTTTCCTTCCAGATATTTAAATCCATCGAAATCTTCTTCAAATGCTGCAATCGGAAGATCCCGCGGTGTATTTTCTATATTAATGATCGTTTCAAAAATGTTCCGTTCTCCATCCTGGATCATCTGTCCCATGGAGTGAAGATCAGAGGTAAAGTTCAGCGATGCCGGGAAGATGCCGTAGCCGTCTTTTCCCTCACTCTCGCCAAACAACTGCTTGAGCCATTCTGCAAACATCCGAAGGTCAGGATCATAATTGACAAAAATCTCTATCTCTTTATCCCACTCGTACAGCTCCTGCCTGAGTGCAGCGTACATGACGGCATCGGTTACCTCTTCCGGATCCTGCAGAAGGAGTGTGCGCATTTCTTTAGCGCCTTCCATCAGCTTTTCAATATCACAGCCGGCTGCAGCGATAGGCAAAAGTCCAACAGCTGTCAGGACGGAATATCTGCCGCCTATGTCATCCGGCACGACAAAGGTCTCATACCCTTCTTTATCTGCCAGTTCTTTTAATGCGCCTTTTTCTTTATCGGTTGTCGCATAGATCCTTTTTGCCGCTTCTTCTTTTCCGTATTTATCTTCCAGGGCTTTGCGGAAAATACGGAAGGAAATGGATGTCTCCATGGTCGTTCCGGATTTGGAGATCACATTGACGGAAAAATCCTTCCCCTCTATCATATCCAGAACATCCTGAATGTAGGTCGGGTTCAGATTGTTCCCGGCAAAGAAAATCTGCAGATCATTGTTTTTCTCTGCTTTCAGGTTGTACATGCCGCCCTTTAAGAAATCCAGAGCTGCTGCCGCGCCAAGATAAGAGCCGCCGATGCCGCATACGATCAGCACCTGACTCTCTTTTCTGATTTTCTCTGCCGCTTTCTGTATCCGGGCAAATTCATCGCGGTCATATTTCTCTGGCAGATCGATCCAGCCTGTAAACTCTGCCCCCGGTCCGCGGTGCTGAAGAAGCACATCTTTTGCAAAAAAGGCTTCTTCAATAAATTGGTCTAATTCATAATCCGGAAGATCTGCGGTTCCGGCAATCTGCATTTTTAGGTCTGTCATAAGGTTGAACTCTCCAGATATTCTTTCTGTTTTGGTGTTAATACATCTATCTTTTTGCCTAAAAAGGCCAGTTTCCGTTCTGCCACTTCCTGGTCGACTTCCTTTGGCACCACGATCAGTTTCTCTGTAATCTGATCTTTATGCTCAAGCAGGTATTTTGCGGACAGTGCCTGAATGGCAAAACTCATATCCATGATCTCTGCCGGATGTCCGTCTCCTGCTGCCAGGTTGACCAGTCTTCCTTCAGCCAGAACATACAGCCATCTGCCATCTGGCTGTTTATATCCCATAATGTTCTTGCGCATTTCCATTGTTTCTACGGCATGCTCTCTTAACCAGGCCACATCCACTTCTACGTCAAAATGTCCGGCATTGGAAAGGATCGCACCGTCTTTCATGACAGCAAAATCTTTTTCCGTGATGACATCGGAGCAGCCGGTCACAGTGATGAAGAAATCTCCAATCTTTGCGGCCTCATTCATCGGCATCACTTCAAAGCCGTCCATCACAGCCTCAATCGCTCTGACCGGGTTGACTTCCGTAATGATGACTTTGCCGCCCATGCCCTTTGCACGCATTGCGCAGCCTTTGCCGCACCAGCCGTAGCCAGCGATAACAATGTTCTTTCCTGCAATGATCAGGTTGGTCGTCCGGTTGATGCCGTCAAAGACAGACTGTCCGGTGCCGTAACGGTTATCAAAGAAGTGTTTGCAGTCTGCCTCATTGACCATGACCATCGGGAACATAAGCTGATCCTGTGCTGCCATAGCTTTCAGCCGGATGATTCCTGTTGTCGTCTCTTCGCAGCCGCCGATCACATACTGGATCTTATCCTTCATTTCCGTGTGCAGCATATGAACAAGGTCTCCGCCGTCATCAATAATGATCTGGCAGTTATGCTCCAATACGGCTCGGATGTTTGCAAAGTATTCTTCATCGGTGCAGTTATACCAGGCAAAGACTTCCACGCCTTCTTCTACCAGTGCTGCTGCCACATCGTCCTGTGTGGAAAGCGGATTGCTGCCGGTCGCGTAGACTTCTGCTCCGCCTGCCTTTAAGACCAGACACAGATATGCGGTCTTTGCTTCCAGATGTACAGAAAGCGCAATACGCACGCCTGCAAATGGTTTTGTTTTTTCAAACTCCTCTTTCAAGGTTGTCAGAAGCGGACAGTTTCTCTTTACCCATTCAATTTTCTGGCGGCCTGAGCCTGCCAGGCCGATTCCTTTAATGCTGCTCATGTAGTCTCCTTAATTTCTATTAATGGAACATGCCAAGTCTGTCTGCGATCTTTTCGCACTGATAAAAGACTTTTTCTTCATCGATCGTCAGGAGGATCTTGTTTTCCATTACAATATTTCCGTCAATGATCACCGTCTCTGCCTCCGCGCCTGTTGCGGAATAAACCAGTCCGCTGATCAGGTTGGTGCTTGGGAAGAACTGCGGTTCATGGATATTCAGCAGTACGATGTCCGCAAGCGCCCCTTCCTTGATCGTTCCAAGCTCGCCCTCTTTGCCAATGGCTTTGGCGCCATTTTTTGTTGCAAAGGACAGCACATCCTGTGCGCTGATACACTGCGCTTTTTTATTGGCTCCTTTATAGACCAGTGCGGCAATGTTCATTTCGGAAAACATGTTCTGCGTATTGTTGCTGCCGCATCCATCTGTTCCTAAAACACAGTTGACTCCTGCCTCAAGCATTTTCTCTGCCGGCATAAAACCGTTCCCCAGTTTCATATTGCTCTTAGGGTTTAATGCCACGCTGACGTTATGCTCCTTCATGATGGCGATATCCTCATCCGTTGCATAGACGCAGTGTGCTGCGACAGTCGGGATGTCAAAGATCCCCAGGTCTGCCACATATTTGATCGGTGTGCAGCCATGCTCCTTGATGCTGTTTTCGATCTCTGTTTCACTTTCAGAAAGATGGATGGTCTGGCCCATACCATATTCTTTGCCAAGGGAGGCGATCCGCTGCAGGTTATCTGCCATACAGGAGTATGGAGCATGCGGTCCAAACCAGGAGATGATGCGGTCTTCATCCGCAAAGATCTCCCGTTCTCTTAATACATCCTGGATCTGCTGATCCGGATATTCTTCTCCGACACTTCCGATCAGACCTCTGGTGATCACGGCACGCATGCCGCTTTCTAAAGCCGCACCTGCTGCACCACTTTCTTCACCCTGTTTTTCTTCTGCGGATTTGATGTTCATATCCATAAAGCAGGTCGTTCCTGTCCGGATCATTTCCATGCAGTTCAGCAGTGTTCCCCAGTATACGTCTGCACGCGTCATATAATCTTCAACGCTCTGCACACTGTTTAACCAGTCCCAGAAAGCCATATCATCCGCATAATTGCGGAAGAGGCTCATGTAGGCATGTGTATGAGAATTGATCAGTCCTGGGATGGCAAATTTCCCTGTTCCATCAATGATCTTTTCCGCCTGAAAACCTTCCGGTGCCTGATCCAGCGAGACGATTTTGTTTCCATCAATAAAGATATTTCTGACCTCTGCGGAGTAATCTCCGGATTCATTTTCTATTAAGGTCATGACTTGTTTGATCTGAATTTTCACGTTTTTCTCCTCAACATTAAAAGCCCTATTTCATTTTCCCGGAAAAAGGGCATTCGAAGCTAAGGTATATTTTATCGTAAAACCCGCTTTAAAACAAGACTGTGACAGGGTATAATATTGGAAAAAGATACGCAGAAAGGCATCGGCTTTATGAAAAAAATACTTTTGACAGGCGGCGGCACCGCCGGTCATGTGACGCCGAATCTTGCTTTGGTTCCATATCTGGAAGAAGCAGGTTTCGAGATCGAATACATAGGTTCCTATGATGGTATTGAAAAGTCTCTCGTGGAGCAGGCGGGTCTGCCATATTACGGTATTTCTTCCGGCAAACTCCGCCGTTATCTGGATGTAAAGAACCTGACTGATCCGGCTCGTATACTGAAGGGGCTTTCAGAAGCCAAGAGATTCATGAAAGAACATAAACCGGACATCGTCTTTTCCAAGGGTGGTTTTGTTTCCGTTCCGGTCATTTATGCCGCTTATTCCGCACATATCCCTATTGTGATCCACGAATCGGACCTGTCCCCGGGTCTGGCCAATAAGCTTTCCATTCCGAAAGCCAATATGGTCTGCTACAACTTCCCGGAGACCAAGCAGTACCTGCCTGCTGATAAATCTGTCTGTACCGGTCTGCCGGTCCGCAGGGAATTAAAGCAGGGCGATCCACATAAAGGTTATGCGTTCTGCGGATTCACGGAAGATAAGCCTCTGCTGATGATCATCGGCGGAAGCCTTGGCGCGCTGAAGATCAACCTGGCTGTCCGTGCTGCTTTAGATGATCTGTTAAAGACCTTCCATATCGCCCATATCTGCGGCAGGGGAAAGATGGATGAAGCATACCAGAATATTGAAGGCTACCATCAGTTTGAATATGTCAGTGATGAGCTGCCAGATCTGTTTGCAGCTGCATCCGTTATCATTTCCCGGGCCGGCGCAAATGTTATTTATGAGATTGCCTCCCTGCAGAAGCCATCGATCCTGATTCCTCTTGGGAAGGATCAGAGCCGCGGCGATCAAATCTTAAATGCCAATTCTTTTAAGAAGCGCGGATTTGCAGAGGTGCTTCCGGAAGAAAACCTGACAAAAGAGTCTCTGTATAATGACATTGTGGAAGTGTATGCAAACCGGGATTCTTATATCAATGCTATAGCAGCTTCCGAGCAGAATGATTCTGCACAAAAAGTCTGTGATATTATCTGCGAAGTGCTTGGGATGTGATCATTTAAAAGACAAAAAAGGCAGGAGCAAAAGCTTCTGCCTTTTTATTTTGCTTTTTAAGATTTTTCTTATAAAGCAGCTTTGATCTTTTCCAGGGCTGCCTGCAGTTTTTCCGTATCCTGCTCGCCCGTCTTCCAAGGGAGGATCGCATTGTCCCCCTTATAACGCGGGATTAGATGAATATGGAAATGGAACACGCTCTGTCCTGCGGCCTCATTGTTATTCTGCAGCAGGTTGAAGCCGTCTGCCTGAAAGACCTCTGTCATAACGATTGCCAGTTTTTTTGCAAGCTTATAGGCTTTTGCCAGGATCTCTTCATCAATCTCATAGATATTGGCATAATGCTCCTTCGGCAGGATCAGCGCGTGGCCAAGCGTTGCCGGGCCGGCATCAAAGATGACTGTAAAATCATCATCTTCATATAACTTCATAGTTGGGATATCCCCGTTTGCCAGTTTACAAAAAATACACTCAGGATCTTTCATGCTTTTTTCTCCTTTCTTGTGGTCCCTATTGCGTTAAATGCGATTGTAAGAATAATACCTAAAATAAATCCAGCTATATGTGCCACCACGTCCACTCTGGTACTCATGAAATTAGAATAGAAGAGGAAGAGGATAACAAAACCAATCCGCAGCCACATCATTCCGCGGCCGGTCCGTCCCCGGGTTTTATACGTCAGGACAACCAATGCACCGATCAGTCCGTAGATGGCTCCGCTGGCACCTGCCGAAACCACATCTTCTCCTCGAATATAATAAAACGCGGTGGAGATCAGGCTCGCACCAAAGCCGGTCATAAAATATACCGCCAGAAATTTCCAATGCCCGATCATCCGCTCCATGTTCAGTCCTACCAGAAACAGGTAGAGCATGTTGCTTAGAAGATGCATCACGCCAAAATGCATAAACATGTTCGTGATAAGCCGCCAGAACTGATACTTCTGGAATACATACGGACCATAGCTTGCTCCCATAGATGCCATATATCCGGCATTGTTAACATCTCCCTTTATTGCCAGGATGATGAAATAGATCAGGTTCAGGGCAATCAGGATGATGGTAATGATCGGGATATTTTTGATTCCGAACATCTGCTGCATCTTTGCGTCTCTTGACTGACTGATCGACATTCTGATTCCGTATTTGAGTCCGTAGAAATCATCCGGCTGATTCTCGTAAATACGGATTTCCCGGTTCTGCTCATCCACGATCCACAGGTTTATCCCCGCCATCTGCGAATAATGCTTATCTCTTTCCACATCATCGGTGACAAGTATAAACAGGATGTTCCGGGACGGGTAATTACGCAGCACTTGAAAGCAGAGATTCTCCAGCAGAGATTCTGAAATGTATTGCCCTGCGCCATTTTTCATAGGCACGCAGAAGATTGGCTCCCCATTCGCCTGGTTTGCCAGTACTTTGAAGTTTGCACCGCTTACATTTGTCAGCGCAAAGTTCTGCTGTCCTAAAAATTCTACGATCTCATCATAAACCATATCGTAAAAATACCATATCTTGCAGAATTGTTCTAGGTTTTATCTTTGTAGGTCAGTTTGTGCCTTCACTCATTACGTATAAAAAACAATTAATAAAAGCAGGCGTTGTGAAAAACGGCCTGCTCTTTTAAATAGTTTTTTCTTAATTTCGCTTACAACAGGGTCAACTTTGCTGCGCTAATTGTTCTTGGTGTATCCAGTTTATCAAACATGACTTCGTTTCCATCCAGAAGATCATCGTAACCTAGTACCGTACCTTCCCCGAATACTTTATGAAAGACCCTGGTTCCTGCCGGGATCGCTTTTTCCACATCGTCCTCTGTCAAAAGGCGTTCTGTACACAGGATATTTGCCTTTGCGTCTGCCAGCAGATCTTCTTCCAACGGCACATCGTATTCCAGAATCCCTTCGTCTATTTCCAGCACAAAGCGGGACGGGAAGCGGAATCCTGCTCCTGCAACACCTTCCGCATCACTTAAGAACAAGCCTTTCTGTGCACGGGTAAAAGCAACAAAGGCCAGCCGGCGCTCTTCTTCCATTGCTGTCAGGTTTTTCACTTTTTTGGACGGGAAGACGCCTTCGTTCATTCCACAGAGAAAAACATATGGGAATTCCAGCCCCTTAGCCGCATGAATCGTCATGATCTTAACTTTATCCGCTGCTGCTGGTTCATCCGCATTGGTGTAGAGTGCGATATGATCCAGAAAATACATCAGATCCGCTTCTTCCCCGCAGGTAGCTTCAAAATCGTAGATCAACTGTTTCAGCTCTGCCAGGTTATCCAGCCGTTCCTGGTCTCCTTTTGTCCGAAGCATCCGCTCATAACCGCTTTTATCCAGGATCTTGGTCAAAAGCTCTGATACCGTCAGCTGATCCTTTAAAGTAATCATTTCTTCGATCAGGGCAATAAACCCATCTGCCTGCGTTCCTTTCAGATTTTCATCATCATGATATTTCTGCAGAGTGCGGTACAGGGACTGTCCCTCTGCTTCTGCTTTACTCTTCAGAAAAGCAACACGGCTCTTGCCGATATTACGTTTTGGATTATTGACAATCCTGAGAAAACTTAAGTCATCCTGATAAGCCAGCATCCGCAGATAGCTCAATGCGGTTTTGATCTCCGCTCTCTCAAAGAACTGCACTCCGCTGTAAATGCGGTAAGGCAGTTTTTTCTCAATAAAAACCTGCTCCAAAGGGGCGGTCAGATAGTGTGCCCGGCAAAGGATACAGATATCTCCCAGCTGTGTTCCTGCTTCTTCCAAATCCCTTATCTTTGTAAAGATCCATTCTGCTTCTTCTCTGGAATTTTTCGCATGATGGTACAGAACCTTGTCCCCATGATCCAGAACCGGGATCAGATCTTTTTCGATCCGGTGTTTATTCCTGGAGATCAGTGAATTTGCAGCATTAAGGATCTCCGGTGTCGAGCGGTAATTGTCCATCATCATAATAGTCTGTGCAGATGGATAGGTCTTTGCAAAATCCAGAAGATAGGAGACTCTGGCGCCTCTCCAGGTATAGATAGTCTGATCCGGATCGCCAACTACGAACAGATTCTTATGATACTGGCAAAGCACCTGCATCAATTTATACTGCAGATCATCAATATCCTGGAATTCATCGATCATGATATATGCCAGGCGCTTCTGCCATTTCTGCCTGATTTCCTCGTTCTCTTCAAAAATATGGAGCGTGAACATGATCAGGTCATTGTAATCCAGACCAAAGCATTTTTTCTGCTGATACAGATAGCCATAAAAGATAATGTCATCGGTCTCTGTTGCCTTCAGGTATTTATCTTTCAGGATCTCTGCTGACTGATAGATCAGGTCATGATGGTAATTCGGCTCGGTGAAGGTCTTTTTGATCTCGATCATATCTCTGGCAGCAGAATACGTCTTATCCCGCAATGACAGACCGCGTTCTTCATAGATGATATCCAGCATGGAATTAATATCGGAATTATCCAGGACAAGGAAGCTTTTTGGATAATGAACAGCATTGCTTTCTTCGCTAAGTACACTGACGCAGAAACCGTGGAACGTATTGATATAGGCTGTGTCTTTGTCTCCGGTCAGCCGATGAATTCTTTTTTTCATTTCCTGTGCGGCCTTGTTGGTGAAGGTAACACACATAATATTTCCCGGGGCAATGCCCAGCTCAGAAATCAAATAGACAAAGCGGTGTGTCAATGCTCTGGTCTTTCCGGAGCCGGCTCCTGCCACGACCCGGATAAAACCTTCAGTTTCGCTGACCGCCTGTGCCTGCGCCTGGTTCAGATTCTCCCATGCTTCCATTGCATTTGTTTCCTTTCCGATTTGTGTTTCTATTATAGCAAACACACGTTCGGAATTCAAC
>JAGCAK010000046.1 GCA_017652745.1 Lachnospiraceae bacterium | reverse complement strand
TCACACTGCAAACGGTAGAATGTGATATCGCCAGCTGCGATGTCGCCTTCCAGAGTTCCTCTTGTGAAATCCGGATCGGATCCTTCCGGCTCCAGCAGACGATGCTGGATCAGCTGATATTTGATGGCTCTGTCTGCACACATCTTGCACGCAGGTGTATTTCCGCAATGGAATCCCATGAATGTATCCGTCAGTGCATAGTCAAATTTTCCTTTGATCGATGCTTCCCACATAGAAGCCGGCACAGAGTTATTGATATCCAAAAGCGTGACTGCGTCTTCGCTGACACAGGAGCCAATGTATTCGCTCAGCGCGCCATAGATATCGACTTCACAGGAAACCGGAATGCCGCGGCTTGCCAGACGGCTGTTTACGTAGCATGGCTCAAATCCAAACTGCTCCGGGAATGCCGGCCAGCATTTGTCTGCAAACGCCACATATTTACGAGCTCCTTTATGTGCCTCTGCCCAGTCGAGCAGCGTCAGTTCAAACTGTGCCATACGCGGAAGCATTTCCGGATAAGCATTTCCGGTCACGCCAAGCTCTTTAGCCATGTCATCGCAGACTTCCTGAATTCTTGGATCGTCAGCATGTGCCTTGAAGGAGACCAGAAGATCCAGCTCGGAATTCTCTTCGATCTCAACACCCAGTTCGTACAACCCTTTGATCGGTGCATTGCAAGCGAAGAAATCCTGTGGACGCGGGCCAAAGGTGATGATCTTCAGATCTTTCAGTCCTAAGAGTCCTCTTGCGACCGGAATAAAATCTTTGATCATTGAGGCAATATCTTCTGCAGTTCCGACCGGGTATTCCGGGATGTATGCTTTGATCTTCCGCATGCCCAGATTGTAAGAGCAGTTCAGCATGCCGCAGTATGCATCGCCACGGCCGTCGATCAGATCGCCGTCACCCTCTGCAGCTGCAACAAACATGCATGGTCCATGGAAGCGTTTTGCGATAAGTGTTTCCGGTGTCTCCGGACCAAAGTTGCCAAGGAAAACAACCAGCGCGTTGACGCCTGCTTTACGAACATCATCAACTGCCGCCAGCATATCTTTTTCGTTTTCCACGGTGACTTTACATTCATAAATATCACCATCATATGCTTTAACGATGTTTTCTCTCCTTGCAATGGAAAGACCGATCGGGAAGCAGTCTCTGCTGACTGCGATGATCCCCAATTTTACCTCAGGTATATTTTTCATGATCTCCTCCTCTATCATTCTTTTCTTATCGAAAATGTTTTTTGCTCACGATGACACTGCTGCCAGGTCCTATGGTTCCAATCAGAAATAAAACTGATATTTCGTTATATATTTATATTGTTCACCCGCTTTTACAACCGTCGATGGGAACTGAGGAAAGTTCGGTGCGCATGGATATGCCTCCGGCTCAAGTGCGACGCCGTTTGGATTGCCGCTGAACACCTGGACAGCAATCTGATTCGTTGTCATCGTCATCTTGAGATTGCTCTCCTCTGATGCCAGACACACCTGCGGAGCAAGTGCTTCCACATCCTTGCCACATGCATCGTCCGCAAAGACCAGACAGTTATCAAAGCATTTGTACATGGAAAGACGCGGGTCTGTGTTGTCGATGGCTTTCGGCTCGCGGAAATCGTAGATGGTTCCTTCCACACTCAGCACGTTGCCTGTCGGGCAGACTTCCTCATTGCCTTCCAGATACCGGTCGGCGTTAATCTGCAGTTTCTGATCATCGCCAAGTTTCCAATAAGTATGGTTGGTCAGATTCAGGATCGTATCTGCATCCGGGACTGCTTCATAAAGCATTGTAAACACGTTATCCTCATCGATGGTATAAGTCAGTGTAAAGTCCACATTTCCCGGGAAGCCTTCTTCGCCATCCGGGCTGTGGTAAGTCAGGACAACTTTGTTATCCGTCTGCTCTTTCAGTTCAAATTCCGTCTTTGCCAGCACGCCATGCAGATGATTTCCATTATTGTTCGGAGGCAGCTGATATGTTTTTCCGTTCAGCTCAAATTCTGATTTCAGGATCCGGTTTCCAAACCGTCCCACGAATGCTCCATAGAACCCCATGTTTTTTTCATAATCTTCCAGAGCCGGATGCGTTGCTACAACGCTTTTGCCGTTTACGCGGAAATCTTTCAGGATCGCCCCCCGGTCCAGGATTTCTGCGCATAGTCCCTTGGAATTTTGAATTGTAAATACCTTCATGACTACTCCTTTACGTGCTTCTGTATAAAATGTTCGATCCTGCCTAAAGCTGTTTTCAACTCAGACATGGAATAAGCATAACTGATTCGGATAAAGCCTTCGCCACATGCACCAAAGGCGGTACCCGGCACCACTGCCAGCTTCTCTTCTTCCAGAAGCCGGTTGGCGAATTCCTCGCTGGTCATGCCAAGTTTTTCAATACTCGGGAAAACATAAAACGCGCCGAACGGTTCAAAGCACGGCAGTCCCATCTGCCGCAAAGAGGACACTAAGTAACGGCGACGCTGATTATAGCTTTCCTTCATGGTCTCCACATCTTCATCACCGCTGCGTAGCGCTTCGATTCCTGCGTACTGTGATGTGGTAGGTGCGCACATGATCGCAAACTGATGGAGCTTCGTGACCTGACTTAAAATGGCTGCAGGGCCTGCAACAAATCCAATTCTCCATCCGGTCATTGCATAGGATTTAGAGAATCCGTTGATCACGACTGTTCGCTCAAACATGCCCGGCATTTCCGCGATCGTAACATGCGGCTTCCCGGTATAGGTGAGCGCTCCGTATATTTCATCACTTATCACAAAGATGTCTTTTTCTACACAGATCTTTGCGATCTTTTCCAGATCTTCTCTCTCCATAACGGCGCCGGTTGGATTATTTGGGAAAGCCAGCATTAAGATCTTTGTTTTATCTGTGATGGCATCCAACAGTTCTTCCGGCGTCAGACGGAATTCGTTTTCTGCTTTCAGCGGAATGGTAACCGGAACAGCCCCGGCCAAAATGGCGCAAGGCACATAGCTTACATAACATGGCTCTGGAATGATGACTTCATCCCCAGGATCGCACATGGCACGAAGTGTCATATCGATTGCTTCGCTTCCGCCAACCGTGATCAGAACTTCCGTCCTTGGATCATAGGTCAGAAAATGTTTTCTCTGATAATAATTTGCAACCTCCTGTCTTAATTCCATCAGGCCAGCGTTGGAGGTGTAAAACGTGCGGCCCTTTTCAAGAGAATAAATGCCGGCTTCCCGGACATGCCACGGTGTATCAAAGTCCGGCTCACCAACACCCAGAGAGATGGCGTCAGGCATTTCTGCTACGACATCAAAGAATTTCCGGATCCCGGAAGGCTGCAGTTCTCTTGCTATTTTGGAAATCGGATCTCTCAAAATGACATTCTCTCCCTTTCATCTTTTTTCGGTTTGCCTAAGACAGCGCCGTAATCTTTATATCTCTTCATGATAAAGTGGGTGGCGGTTCCGCTGACAAACTCCACCGGACTGAGCTTGCTGGAAACAAAGTTTGCCACCTGGCGCATCGTCTTGCCTTCCAGTAAGATCAGGAAATCATATCTGCCGGAGATAAGATAGCAGAATTTAACTTCATCAAATTTATAGATTCTTTCCGCAATGGCATCAAAGCCCATATCCCTCTGTGTGTTGACATTGACTTCGATCAAAGCATCTACTTTTTCTTCGTCGGTGTTATCCCAGTTGATCAGTGTGTAGTAACCGCAGATCGTGCCTTCCTGCTCCAGATCCTGCAGCATGTTGGCAACTGTCGCCTCTTCGGTTCCCAGCATCGTAGCAAGGTCTTTCAGTTCAATCCTGGAATTATTTTGGATCAGTCTCAGTAATTCTTCTTTCATTGCGTTCTCCTTTTATTCGTGTTTGTCGGATCCTGCCATCCGATAGTTTTCATTATCTACATGGACACAGAACTTATTGATGATCGGACCTTCCGGTTTCTCTTCCGGTTTATCCAGCTTCCAGGTTTGCGGCTTGTTTCCTTCCATCGCTTTTGTCCGATGCAGCTTCACGCCGTTGTCGGAAAGGATCTTCTGCAGTTTCTTCACATCCACTTCCTGCACGGTGCAGCCGTCTTTGACCGCAATCGCGGCTGCGGTTCCGGATGCTTCACCT
>JAGCAK010000045.1 GCA_017652745.1 Lachnospiraceae bacterium | reverse complement strand
CTTCATGATATCGCCGCAAGTTGCGTTGCCAACTTCGCCGATGCCATTTGCATCTTCAATCACGCCAACGTTGCGCGGATTGCGGAAATGATCCATTACTTTTTCACTATATAAAGCCATACCGGCACCTCCTATAATATATATTCTTTCTTGCCTGCCTGCAGATCCCGCCAGATTGGAGAGAAGCTGCGCAGATATTCTACGACTTCTTTGACGGATTGGATCATGTAAGCTACATCTTCTTCCGTCGTTTCTTCTCCGATGGTCAGTCGGAGCGATCCGTGTGCCACATCGTGCACGCGCCCGATTGCCAGCAGCACATGGCTCGGATCCAGTGACCCGGATGTGCAGGCGCTGCCAGACGATGCTGCGATGCCTTTATCATCCAAGAGGAGTAAGAGGGATTCGCCCTCAATTCCTTCGAAACAGAAATTCACGTTTCCTGGGAGCCGCTTTTTAGCATCTCCGTTCAGCGCGCTGTGCGGGATCTCGGAAAGGCCCGCAATCAGTTTGTCGCGCATTTCTGTCAGATGTGCGGCATTTTTATCCATGTTGGCGATGGCTTCCTTCAGTGCCACTGCAGATGATGCAATACCCGGCAGGTTTTCTGTGCCTCCGCGTTTGCCTTTTTCCTGTGCGCCGCCTTCGATCAGGTTGGTGAGGCGGATGGTTTTCTTTGCATATAAGAAGCCGACACCTTTCGGCCCATGGAACTTGTGTGCGGAGGCGGTCAGCATATCGATGTTATCGTCGACGACGTTCACCGGGATGTGTCCGATCGCCTGCACCGCATCCGTATGGAAGAGGACACCTTTTTGACGGCAGATGGCTCCGATCTCACGGATCGGCTGGATGGTCCCGATCTCGTTGTTCGCGAACATGATCGTAACCAGGCAGGTATCGTCGCGGATGGCTGCTTCTACTTCCTCCGGAACAACCAGCCCGTCCTCGTGTACATCGAGAAGGGTGACTTCAAAGCCTTCTTTTTCCAGTCTTTCCAGTGTATGCAGGACGGCATGATGCTCGAAAGCGGTGGAGATGATATGCATCTTCCCGTTTTTTTTGCCCAGTTCCGCAGCAGAGCGGATCGCCTGGTTGTCTGCCTCGCTTCCGCCGGATGTGAAAAGGATCTCGCGCGGTTCAGCGCCAATCGCATCGGCCACATCTTTGCGCGCTTCTTCCAGTATTTCTTTCGCCTGCTGTCCAAACCCGTACAAGCTGGACGGATTGCCCCAGGCGTCGTTGATCAGGGAAATCAATTTTTCGGTTGCTGCCGGACTCATTTTTGTGGTGGCAGCATTGTCAGCATAGATCACGATGGAGTCTCCTTTCGCTTCATTCATTCTTGTGATGTTATTGTATTAGCATTAACCTACTAAGTCAATCGGTAAATAGAATGTATATTTTTCGCCATTTTTTGCGATTTCGGACAAATCATCTCTTGATTTACCTATTTACCCTGCGGTATAATAGGCAAATCAAAATGGTTGCGTTAGTTTTTTGAGCAGAGAAAGGAACCCGGTTATGATTTCAACAAGAGGCCGCTACGCGATCCGTGTTCTGATCGATATGGCGGAAAATGACAACGGCAGCTATATCCCTCTGAAGGATATTGCTGCACGGCAGGGTATTTCGAAAAAGTATCTGGAGATCATTGTGAAAGATATGGTCGCCGGAGGGCTTTTGGTCGGCGCCAGCGGAAAAGGCGGCGGCTATAAGCTTTGCCGCAAGCCGGAAGATTATTCCGTAGGCGAGATCCTGGATCTGATGGAAGGCTCTCTTGCAACGGTTGCATGCCTGGCGGATGATGCCGAGCCATGCCCGCGCGCCAGTGAATGCCAGACTCTCCCACTTTGGGCAGAGTATGACAAACTCACCCATGATTTCTTCTACAGCAAACATCTGACAGATTTGCTGTAATCTTTTTTAAAACAATTCCATAATCTTTACTATTTTCTTTCGAATCTTTCCTTATTTATTTGAAAGTTGCATCTTTTTTGCTATAATATCATGCGTAATAGTTTCTGAATGTTTTGGCGATACTTTCCTTAAAGGTGGGGATTACTGGAAAATATCAGCACGGATATTTGAGAGACAATAAAGAAGGAAAGGAGAAAATGGGTGGACTATACCAAGTATGTATTAAAGGATAACGAAGAATTGGCCTCCCTGCTGGAAGGAAAAGACAACATTTTCGTTATCGCTTGTAACAAATGTTTCAAGGAATTCGAGTCCGTCAACGAGACAGATGGCGATGAATTCGTCAAATTTGCTACGGAACAGGGCAAGAAGATTACGGGTATTATTAACATGGACTTCCTGTGCAATCAGCTGATCACAGCTAAGAAGCTGGAAGGTGTCATCCCTGAAGGAACCGACTTTATCGCAGTCGTTTCCTGCGGTCTGGGTATTCAGATCATTGCTGATTTGGAGGACCTGCCGGTAATCGCAGCCAGCAATTCCCTGAACTATATCGGTCATCATGGCATGGCGCTGACACAGAAGACCTGCGGCGCATGCGCACAGTGCTACCTGAATATCACCGGCGGCATCTGCCCGATCGTAGACTGTTCCAAGAGTCTGCTCAATGGTCAGTGCGGCGGCGCTAAGAACGGCAAATGTGAAGTGGATCCTAAGAAGGACTGCGCATGGGAGAAGATCTATCAGAGACTCGAAGCGCAGGGACGTCAGAAAGATTTCCTGGATCAGCCGGTTCAGCTGCGTGACTATTCAAAAGTTAATTTCAAAGTTGTCAATGATTATGTAAAAGCAATTCGGGACGGCCGTTTGACCGGCTACAACGGAGGTGTGCATCCAAGCGAGAACAAAGAGCTTGCTGAGAACATTCCTCTGGCTAAATTCCCGGAGCCTGATATCGTTGTGATCCCGACCTCGATGCATGCAGGTGCCCCTGCCACTCCTGTTGTTCAAGTCGGCGATACCGTTAAGATGGGCCAGCTGATCGCTGAGTCTGCCGGCTTCATCAGTGCAAACGTTCATTCCAGTGTTAGTGGTAAAGTTATCGCAATCGAGCCGCGTCCGCATTCCAAAGGAACGGATGTGCTTTCTATCGTGATCGAGAACGACAAACAGGGTACCCTCTGCGGACGTGTACAGCCTGCTAAACCGTTAGAAGAACTGACACCGGAAGAGATCGTTGAGATCGTAAAAGACAAAGGTATCACCGGTATGGGTGGTGCAGGATTCCCGACTTCCGTCAAACTGGCGCCGGGCAAACCGATCGATGCTGTTCTGTTAAACGGCTGCGAGTGCGAGCCTTATCTGACTGCAGACCATCGTGTGCTTCTTGAGTATGCGGACGATGTCATCTACGGCCTCAAGGCTATCATGAAAGCAGTTGCATCACCGAAGGGCATCATCGTTATCGAAGATAACAAACCGGATGCTATCGAGCTGATGGAAGCTAAAGTTGCTGACATGGACGATATCGAAGTCGCAACTGTCAGAACCAAATATCCGCAGGGCGCTGAGAAGATGCTCATCAAGAACGTCATGAAACGCATGGTGCCGAGCGGCGGCCTGCCGGCAGATGTCGGTGCAGTCGTTGCCAACGTCAGCACAGCTGTTGCAATTTCTGACGCAATTCAGAAGGGCATGCCTCTGATCGAGCGTGCGGTATCCGTGACCGGTGACTATATTAAGAACCCGGGCAACTTCATGGTGAAGATCGGTACCAACGTACAGGATATCATCGATTACTGCGGCGGCGTCACCCGCGAAGGTGCTACCATTAAGATGGGCGGCATGATGATGGGTGCTGTTCTGGAGAATACCAATGTACCGGTTATCAAAGGTACCAACGGTATCATCGCTGTCAACACGGAATACACAGAGGCAAACGAGTGTATCAAGTGCGGACGCTGCATGGATGTATGTCCGATGGAACTTGCTCCGCTGAAATTCTACAAATACATGAAAGAAAATGATGCGAAAGCGCTCCTTGACAATAACATCAGGGATTGCTTCGAATGCGGATGCTGTCAGTATATCTGCTCCTCTAAGATCCCGCTTGTGATGTGGATCAAATCGGGCAAACAAGCAATAACGGAGGTGAAGTAAGATGCTGATAACCGAATTAAAATCGAAAGAATCCATTGATGCATTATTAGGTGCAAAAGCGTTTATCATTAACTGCTTCGGTTGTAAAGAAGTATCCTTCCCGGAGGAAGAAGCAAAGGCACTGCAGAAAGAGCTTTGCGAGGCAGGAAAGGTTACCGGAATTCTTACGATGGATTACATCTGCAATCCGGATAATCTGAAACTGCAGGTGGAGAACTTCAAGGCAGAGGCTGAGGAAGCCGACACCGTTTTAGTGTTCTCCTGCGGCGTAGGCGTGCAGACAGTCGCTGACTTCTTCAGCGGAAAGAAAGTCTTTGCTGCTTGCGATACGTATCGTCTTCCTGGTTTCCAGGGTGTCACCCCTCAGGAATTCGACTGCGATCAGTGCGGCATGTGCTTCCTGAACGGAACCGGCGGTATCTGCCCGATCACTGCTTGCTCTAAGAGCCTTGTGAACGGCCAGTGCGGCGGTGCCAAGAACGGCAAGTGCGAAGTGGATCCGGAAATGGACTGCGGCTGGGAGCGTATCCAGAAGCGTCTTGAGAAATTAGGACGTATCGATATTCTCAAGAATGCCCCGGTACAGATCCGCGACTATTCCACCGACGATGCAACCAAAGAATGTAAAGAATCAGAATAATATATAAGGAGCGAAGAATGAAAGTTACAGATTTATTTAAAGAAGGTAAGTTTGTTGTTTCTGCTGAAGTAGGCCCTCCGAAAGGATTTCACATTGAGGAAATGATCGAGGATGCCAAAAAATATCTGACCAACGTTGACGCTATCAACGTTACGGATAACCAGTCTTCCGTTATGCGTCTTGGTTCTCTGGCAGTCTGCATCGCGCTGAAGCAGAACGGCTTCAACCCGATCTTCCAGATGACCTGCCGTGACAGAAACCGTATCGCATTAGAGTCTGACCTGTTAAGCGCAGCAATGTTCGGTATCGACAACGTGCTGGCTCTGACCGGTGACTATACAAAACTGGGCGACCATCCGGGCGCAAAACCGGTATTCGACCTTGACTCCGTATCCCTTCTGTACACGATGGGACTGTTAGAGCAGGGCAAAGACCTGGGCGGACAGGATATTGAAGGCGAGCCGCCTACATTTGCAAAGGGCGCAGTTGTTTCTCCGTGCAGCGACTCTCTGGATGCACAGCTCGTGAAGATGGAGCGCAAGATCAAAGCTGGTGCTCAGTTCTTCCAGACACAGGCTGTCTTTGATTCCGAGAGATACATCAAATTCGCTGAGATTGCTAAGAAAGAATTTGATGTTCCGATCCAGCTGGGTATCATCATTCCGAAGAATGCAGGTATGTGCAACTTCATGAACAACAATGTTGCAGGTATTGCTATTCCGGCAGAGATCATTGATGAGCTGAAAGCTGACAAAGAGAAAGCTAAAGCTGGTATCACCGGTACCGAGATTGCAGCTCGCATCATCCGCGACTGCAAGGACTACTGCCAGGGCGTTCATATCATGACCCTTGGTTGGGAAGACAAGATCCCGGCTCTGATGGAGCAGGCTGGTCTGTAATTCAGACAAACAAATACAACAATACCGGGCAGGAATCCTTCGGGATTCCTGCTTTTTTGTTGCTTTTATTGATCGCGTAATTTGTATTTATTGTCTGTGGCTGCCTTCGATTTGCCCTTTACATTTGAGATTGCGAGTTGTGTTCGTTTTATAACGTGAATTGAGATGAGATTGCGAGTTGTGTTCGCTGTTATAACATGATTTGATATGAAATTGCGAGTCGTGTTCGGTTAGCTCAGACTAACTATATTGTTTTTGGCTAAGAAACCTTAAAAATCTAAACTATATTCACACGAGGTGTTGATTAACTTGGCTCTGTTCGGAACCCCTGCAAAAAAGAACGAACACAACTCGCTATCTCAAATTTTCAGAGCGATAAAAACGAACACAACTCGCGATCTCATCAGGAGACAGACTCATTAAATGCAAGAAACTCGCAATCTCATACGTGGCATCTCTTGTCATGGCGCGATTGAATACATTCTGTGAATCCTTTATAATTATTAAACTATTTATGTAAACGATGAGAGGACTATAAATGAAAAAGAAACGAATTTTATGTTTTGGCGATTCTCTGACCTGGGGATATGATCCGGTAAACCGGGTCCGTTTTCCGGAAGAAAATCGCTGGCCGATAGTGATGGAGAAGATCCTCGGAGAAGGCTACAAAGTAATTGAGGAAGGACAGAACGGCAGGACCATTGCCCACGAAGATCCGGCGGAAGGCGAAAAGAACGGCCTGACCTATCTTCTGCCGTGTCTGGAAAGCCACACACCGTTTGACCTGCTGATCATCATGCTGGGGTCAAACGACTGCAAGCGCAAATTCTCCTACTCAGCAATGGAGATTGCCGGGGAGATGCAGATCTTCCTGGAGAAGACCCTCTCCTATAATCACTTTCACTGTCAGGATCAGTTCCAGATCCTGCTGGTCGCGCCGCCGCTGATCTCTGAATCCATCAAGGATTCCTGGCTGGGCGAAAACTTTGGCTATGAGTACGCCGTGGAAGTATCCAAGAAGATCGCCGGCTGGTATCAGGATCTTTCAACGATGTATCATGTTCATTTTTTGAATGCCGCAGACTATGTCAAAGCCAGCGATGCAGATGGATGCCATTTGGACGCAGAGGGTCAGGAGAAGCTGGGCGAAGCTGTTGCGGAGTATGTGAAAAAGCAGATTTTTACAGAAGCGTAGCAGAAGAAACGGGTTGACCGCCGAGAGTTGCAAACAGCCCATAAAGATGAGGAATATCATGACAGAATACGAAAAAATGCTTGCAGGTAAAATATATGATCCGCTGGATCCGGAGATTCAGGGAGAGCAGTTCCCATTTCAGGACAAACTCTGGGAATTCAACAAGCTGAAACCTTCCGATATAGAAAAGAAAGAAGCCTATATGAAGGAAGTGTTCGCAGAGTGCGGCGAGGGTAATTACATCGAGCTGCCATTCCACGCAAACTGGGGCGGGCACCACGTTCACTTCGGTTCCGGCATCTACGTCAACTCCAACTTGACTATGGTGGATGACGGGCATATCTATGTAGGCGATAAGGTGATGATCGGGCCGAATGTATCGATTATTACGGCTGCGCATCCGATCGAGCCGGAACTTCGTGCCAGAGGGCTGCAGTATAACCGCGATGTCCACATCGGGGAAAACGTGTGGATAGGGACTGGTGTCATCATTCTTCCGGGTGTGACTATCGGAAAGAACTCCGTAATTGGCGCAGGAAGTGTGGTCACCAAAGACGTGCCGGATAACGCTGTCGCCTTTGGAAATCCGTGCCGCGTGATCCGCCGGATCGAACCGCAGGATGTGAGAAATATTTGAATGATCAGGCAAAAATCCTCATCACGCAAGGCATTATTAATAGGAAAATATAACGAAAAAATATAACAAAAAAATAACCAAAAAAGGCTATGAAATAAGGAAAGAATTTGGTTTGACAAAGACCTTGTTTCATGGTATACCAATCTAGAAAATCGAACTGTTTAAGTGCTGCCGGCATCCTTCGGGAGAAGGCAGAGAATAGTGAATCCGGTCAAAGTCCGGAACGGTACCGCCACTGTAGGCGCGGAGACTTTTCACAAGGCGAAAGCCAGTCATTGGGAGTGATCCTGAGAAGGCCGTGAAAAGCCGCAGATGCGCAAGTCAGGAGACCTGCTTAAATAGAATGGTTCAGAGAGCCCCGATTTAGGGCGTCTGAGCGGCAAACGCTAGCACAGTACGCCCGCAGGATCGTTTCCGATCTCTGCGGGATTTTTATTCAGGCGGAACATTCTATTGCAGGCAGCTGATCTCGCGGATGGTACCCTTAATCAAGTCCTTTTTGGAACTATACATCCAAGAGATATATAAGGAGGAAATGAAAGTGAAAAGGAATTTAGCAACAAAAATCGTCGTCTTCCTTGCAGCAGCTGTTTTAGTCATTGGTATGCTTGCAGCCTGCGGTAAGAAAGAAGAGCCGGCACCGGCACCGACGGCATCTGCAGCAGTTACCCCTGGTGATGCTGATGCAGCTGCAGCAGCAGAAGTTGATGAACTGATCGCTGCTATCCAGGTTCAGGAATGGACCGAAGGTAATGATGAAAGATGCGCAGCAGCTAAGGCAGCATGGGACGCATTAACACCGGCACAGAAAGAACTGGTCGAAGAGTATGATTACTTCGGAAGAGACACCGGTGATGCATCTCAGGATGATCCTCTGAATCAGGACGGAATCGGCGCAAACGAGATCTTGGTCGTAAGTTTTGGTACATCCTTTAACCAGAGCCGTACACAGGATATCGGAACCATTGAGCATGCAATCGCAGAAGCATTTCCGGATTGGTCCGTCAGAAGAGCATTCACAGCTCAGATCATCATCAACCACATCCTTGCTCGCGATGGTGTAAAGATCGACAATATGCAGCAGGCTCTGGACAGAGCAGTTGAAAACAAAGTTCAGAATCTTGTCGTTCAGCCTACTCACTTAATGCATGGTGCAGAGTATGATGAACTCGTAGGTATTCTGGATGGCTACAAAGACAAATTTGCAAGCGTGAAGGTTGCTGAGCCTCTTCTGGGCGAAGTAGGCGCAGACCCAACTGTCATCAATGCAGACAAAGAAGCAGTTGCAAAAGCAGTCGTAGATCATACGCTGAGCGAGTTCGGCGGACAGGCTCAGGCTGATGCAGAAGGCACAGCACTGGTTCTTATGGGACATGGAACTTCTCATACAGCAAACGTTACCTACAATCAGATGCAGGCACAGATGGATCAGCTGGGATACAAGAACGTATTCATCGGTACTGTTGAGGGCGAGCCGGAAGATACCGAGTGCAGCGTTGTCATCGAGAAGGTGAAAGCAGCTGGATACAAGAAAGTCATCTTAAGACCATTAATGGTTGTTGCTGGTGACCATGCAAACAACGACATGGCAGATGAAGAAGATCCGGAATCCTGGTACAGCATGTTTACAGCATCCGGAAACTTCGATGATGTTATCTGCATCATCAAAGGTCTTGGACGTATTCCGGACGTTGAGAACCTGTACGTTGCACATACACAGGCAGTTCTTCAGTAAGAAACAGACTTTCTAAAAGGCTTGAAAAAAGCCAGACACACAGACTTGATTTACTATCGTCCCGCAGGCCAAAGTGCCTGTGGGATGACAGTTGCGTTTATAATATGGAGAAATTGATGGTAAAAAGAGCAATCATTTTAATTTCATGCCTTCGGTTT
>JAGCAK010000006.1 GCA_017652745.1 Lachnospiraceae bacterium | reverse complement strand
GAAAACGGATTCATCTGTCAGGATTATTGTCCGCAGTATTCGGTAGAGAATATCGATTATGCTTTCGGAGACGGCCAGTGGCATAGCTATATCACGATGGCAGGTTTGTATGTCTATAACGGCGAGTTCGCAGGCGTCTTTGCCCGCGCAGCAGAAGGCAACGGGATCATAGCATCTCATGTCAATGAAAGAACACAGCCAACGTATCTCGTAACAGACCGTTAATTCTTAAAAGTTTTTTATCAATAAATCATTAGGGGCAACACTTTTTGCATTCCTTCAGGGAACGCTCCCGCTTAGATCTCGCACCAGCGGTACTAATGCTCCCGCTGCGCTGATCGCTTGCGATCGCAAAGTACCGGGGCTCGATATATCCCTTCAGGAAGCAAAACAGTGTTGCCTCATATTTGATTTGATAGCAAATAAAACAGATTAAGAATTGAATGATAGGCTGTTTTCTGCTATGATAAACATACCCAAAACGTGTCGTTCTGATATTTTGAACCTACAATGATTAAAAGGGATTCCAATATTTTTTGGCGGATGACCAGCCTCCATCGAGTGGACTTCAGAAGTCAAAGTGCGGAGAACCCACCTGGCTGATGCTAGGAATCAAAATTCAGAGCAGCGCTTTTGGGGTATCGTAAACAAAGGACTGACATCGTCAGTCCTTTTTATCTTTTTTGGCGGTATGCCTTTGTTTCATTCATAAGCCGCTTCAGTTCTTCTTTTTCTTCCTTCTTCAGTTTTTTCGTTTCGTATTTTTCCTGTTTCCGTTCCACAGAAGCCTCATATTTCATAACTTTTTTCCGTTTCCGTTTCGCAGCCTCGGTCACCAGCCATGATTTGAAATAGAAATTGATCTCTGCACAGACAAAGATGATATACATACCGAAATAAAGATAAAGCATCAGAAGGATGAAAGTCGTCAGAGAACCATAAGTATAGGAAAAGGTCGGAGAACGTTTCACATAAACGGAGAGCAGTTCTGAAAGACCAACAAATGCACCAGAAGCAAGTACTGCACCCGGGAACATCTGGAAATATTTATTTTTCACAGCCGGGAAGCGAGAATAGATCAGCATAAATAACAGTGTCAAAACAACAAAAGCTATGATCACCCTTCGCCTAAGGATGAACATTACGACCCTTAAGAACCGGCTGATATTCACTAAATACTCCAATAATGCGTTGTAAAGGAGCGAACCAAAGACCAACAGGATCAGGATCAAAATAAATGAAATAATGAATACGATCGTATAAAGGCAGGATAACAGCCTGACCCGAACCCAGTTACGTTTATCTTTGATGTTAAAACAGGTATTGATCCCGCGGATCATAGCCATGACGCCTTTTGAAGCTGACCAGATAACACCGAGAGCAGATACAAGGATCAGGGTGGTGCCGGCAGTAGAGGAGAAAATTTCTTCCGTAATCTGGCGGATCAGCGGGAAGATTGCATCCGGAAGCAGAAACTCAAAACGAGCGATTACAAACTCCTCAGTCAGCGGTGTATATTTAATTATTGTGGCAGTCAGGATCAGAAACGGGAAAATAGATAAAATCATAAAGAAAGCGGAAGACGCGGAGTAATTATAAACCCGGTCCCTGCCGATCTTTTCGATAAAACTCTTCACATATAAATAACTTTTTGTGAGCATGGCAAAAATTATAGTAAATTTTCATAGTAAAAGCAACTGAATTGTGTTATAACCTACTATGAATGTTTATGTGCAAAAATATTATATATAGAGGGAATAAGACATGAAAGACAAATTAGCGAAAATCAGACTCGAGGCAATTGAGAAGATCAAAAACGCCAAGTCGATGGAGACTCTGAATGAACTGAAAGTCGCTTATCTTGGTAAAAAGGGACAAATGACGGAAGTTCTGAAAGGCATGAAGAACGTGGAGGCATCGGAGAGGCCTGTCATTGGACAAATGGTCAATGATACCCGTAATGAGATCGAAAGCTGTTTCGAAGAGATGCAGAGTGCTCTGGAGAGCGCACTTCTGGATGCCAAGGTTAAGGCAGAAACAATCGATGTCACACTTCCAGGCAAAACAAAAGATCTGGGACATGAACATCCATGCAACCTGATCTTGAAAGAAGTCGAAGACATCTTTATCGGCATGGGCTATGAAGTAGTTTCAGGACCTGAGGTAGAGTATGACTATTACAACTTTGAAGCGTTAAATATTCCGGCAAACCATCCTGCCAAGGACGAGCAGGATACCTTCTATATTAATAACGATATCTTGCTTCGTACGCAGACATCTTCTGTACAGATCCACGAAATGGAAAAAGGTGTGCTGCCTATCCGTATGATCGCGCCAGGAAGAGTGTTCCGTGCAGACGAAGTAGATGCAACTCACTCCCCATGCTTCCATCAGATCGAAGGTCTGGTAGTTGATAAGGGAATCACATTTGCAGATCTGAAGGGTACATTGGATGAATTCGCAAAACGGTTTTTCGGTCCGGACACCAGAACCAAATTCCGTCCGCATCATTTCCCGTTTACCGAACCAAGCGCAGAAGTAGATGTTTCCTGCTTCAAATGCGGCGGAAAAGGCTGCCGGTTCTGTAAAGGCGAAGGATGGATCGAGATCTTAGGCTGCGGCATGGTGCATCCGCACGTGCTTGAAATGGTCGGGATCGATCCAAACGAGTATTCCGGATTTGCCTTCGGAATGGGTCTTGAAAGGCTGACCCTTCTGAAATGTGAAATTGACGACATGCGGTTATTATATGAAAACGATTATCGTTTCCTGAAGCAGTTCTAAAGAAAGGAGAGAAAGAATGAACGCATCATTATCTTGGATCAAAGCATATGTACCGGATCTGAAAGCGGATTATCAGGAATTTCGGGATGCCATGACGCTCTCCGGAACAAAAGTGGAGGGATATACACAATTTGATAAAGATCTGGATCAGATCGTGATCGGACAGATCACCAAAATCGATCCGCACCCGGATGCTGATAAACTGGTCGTCTGCCAGGTTAATCTGGGAAATGAATCCGTACAGATCGTGACCGGTGCTTCCAACGTATTTGAAGGAGCGAAAGTTCCGGTCGTAACAGACGGAGGAAAAGTGGCTGGCGGTCACGATGGCAAAATGACAGAAGGCGGCATTAAGATCAAAGCCGGAAAACTAAGAGGAGTGGATTCCTTTGGCATGATGTGCTCCATCGAGGAGTTAGGCTCCACCCGCGAAATGTATCCGGATGCAGCTGAAAACGGCATCTATATCCTTCCGGATGATGCACCTCTGGGAGGCGATGCCATCGAATACCTTGGTCTTCATGATGCCAATTACGAATTCGAGATCACATCCAACCGTGTGGACTGCTACAGCGTGCTTGGCATTGCAAGAGAAGCAGCTGCAACGTTCCGCCTTCCATTCCATGGTGTGGAACCAGTCATTCAAAAAACTGTTGATGACATCCATGATTATCTGCAGGTTCAAGTAGAGGATAAGGACCTTTGTCCGCGTTATACCTGTATGATGGTTAAAAATATCCGTCTGGCTCCATCTCCGAAATGGCTGCAGAGGCGTCTGGCAAGCAACGGCATCCGTCCGATCAACAACGTAGTCGATATCACGAACTATGTCATGGAAGAATTCGGACAGCCGATGCACGCATTCGATTATGATACGATCCGCGGCAAGAAGATCGTTGTAAAACGTGCGAATGACGGAGACACCTTTGTTACGCTGGACGGACAGGAAAGAAAACTGGATAAAGATATTCTGATGATCAATGATGCAGAGGGCCCGATCGGTATTGCCGGCATCATGGGTGGTGAGGAGTCTAAGATTACAGACGATGTGCAGACTCTGGTATTTGAAAGCGCCTGCTTTGATGGTACTAATAACCGTCTTTCTGCAAAAAGACTTGGCATGCGGACAGATGCTTCCGGCAAATATGAAAAAGGCCTGGATCCAAATAACGCCTATCCGGCACTGCTTCGTGCCTGCCAGCTGATTGAAGAGCTGGATGCCGGCGATGTGATCGGCGGCGTAATCGATCTGTATCCGGAACCGGTCAAAGAAAAACAGATTGCATTTGAGCCGGACCGGATCAATGCATATCTTGGTACCGATATTGATGAAGAAACACAGCTGTCATACTTTGGGCCACTGGAGATCAAATATGATCCTGCATCCAGAATGCTGACAATTCCAACTTTCCGTCAGGATCTTCTGCGTGGTGCGGACATTGCAGAGGAAGTCGCCCGCTTTTATGGTTATGACAACATTCCATCCACACTGCCTGATTCAGAAGAGGCAAGCGGACGTCTTGGCTATGAGTTCGTTGTACAGGACAGGATCCGCCAGATCCTGATGGCTTATGGATATTCAGAAGCCATGACATTCTCCTTCGAGAGTCCGAAGGTATTTGATAAGCTGCGGCTGGAGAACGATGATCCGCTGCGGAACACCGTAACCATTTCCAATCCGCTTGGAGAAGACTACAGCATTATGCGGACCTCCCTGATGAACGGACTTCTGACCAGCCTGGCAACAAACTATAACCGCAGAAACAAAGCGGCTTCACTTTATGAGCTTTCCAATATTTATCTGCCGAAAGCACTTCCACTGACAGAGCTTCCGGATGAGCGGATGACTCTGGCGTTCGGTTTTTACGGGGCAGGTGATTTCTTCGACCTGAAGGGTACCATGGAAGAGATCCTGAACAGACTGGGCCTTCGGATGCCGCGTGACTATGTGGCAGGCAGTGACATTTCGTTCCTGCATCCGGGCCGTCAGGCGAAGGTGATGATCAAAGGTGGAAAAGAGCAGATCGCTTATCTGGGAGAAGTTCATCCACAGATCACGAAAGCATACGGCATGAGCGGAAGAGTTTATATCGCCCAGCTGGATGTGCAGGCTCTTTATGAGTTCGTAAGCTTTGAAAAGAAATACAAAGAGATCCCGAAATATCCTGCCATTACCCGTGACCTTTCCATGGTCATGGATAAGTCGATCCCAGCAGGCGATGTGGAGCATGTGATCGCAAAATGCGGCGGAAAGCTGATCGAGAGTTTCAATCTCTTTGATGTTTATGAAGGAGAGCGGATCGGGGAAGACAAGAAGAGTCTTGCATACAGCATGGTCTTCCGTGCGAAGGACCGCACACTGGAAGATAAAGAAGTCAATCCGATCATCGATTCCATCATTGCAAAATTAAAAGAAAAAGGCATTGAACTCAGATCTTAAGATGAGGATAGACTTTACAGAAAGTCTGTGATAAAATTCAACGGTTGTGTTTATAAGTAATAAGGAAATAAGAATTTAACCGGCTTAGAGAGGAAACCATGAGTAAGAAAAAAGGCATATTGTTTTTTATCATCTCCATTATTGTGATACTGCTTTGCTGTTTTACCGCTGTTTTCGGCTTCGGAAAAGGAAAAGTTGGATCTGCAAAGAATATTACATTAGGACTGGATCTGCGTGGCGGTGTCAGCATCACCTATGAGGTGCAGGACAAAGAATTTACGCAGACAGATATGGATGACACCATCTATAAACTGCAGCTTCGTGTTGCTGAATACAGCGCCGATGCATCGGTCTATCAGGAAGGAACTGACCGTATCACTGTTGAGATTCCGGGTGTATATGATACGCAGACCGTGATCGAAGAATTAGGACGCCCTGGTTCGCTGCAGTTTATTACTTATGATGCAAAAAACGAAGATGGTACGGTCGATTATACCCAGCCTACTGTTTGGGTTACTGGTGCGGATGTCGTTAACGCTCAGGCGGGCACCCAGTCCAACCAAACGACCGGCTCTTCTGATTTCGTAGTCCAGCTGCAGCTGGGAGATGAAGGCGCTGAGAAATTTGCAGAAGCAACCACCAGCCATGTGGGCGATATCATTTATATCGTTTACGATGGCGAGGTCGTTTCCTATCCGCGTGTTCAGAGTGCCATCACCGGCGGCAACTGCGTGATCGAAGGTATGGGTTCCTATGAAGCAGCATCAACACTTGCTTCTACGATCCGTATCGGTTCTCTGAACCTGGAATTAGAGGAGATCTCCTCCAAAGTCGTCAGTGCAAAACTGGGTGATAATGCTGTATCTACATCCCTTATTGCCGGCGCAATCGGTATCCTTTTGATCATGATCTTCATGATCATCTTCTACCGGATCCCTGGACTGGCTGCTGCAATCTCTATGGTATTCTATACCGCAGCTATCCTGCTCCTGCTGAATGCATTTAACCTGACCCTGACCATCTCAGGTATCGCCGGTATTATTCTTTCCATTGGTATGGCTGTCGATGGCAACGTCATCATTAACGCCCGTATCAAGGAAGAACTGGTAGCGGGCAGAAGTACACATGAAGCGATCCGTTTCGGTTTTAAACGTTCTTTATCCGCTATTTTGGATGGTAATATCACAACACTGATCGTTGCCATTGTGCTTCTGATCTTTGGATCCGGATCGGTGAAAGGGTTTGGTATGACTCTGGCAATTGGTATCGTACTGAGTGTTATTACATCCCTTTTCGTATCCAGACTGTTAGTTTACTGCCTGTATGCAATGGGACTGAAAGCTCCAAAATTCTATGCCAGTGTTAAAAATACAAAGAAAAAAGTATTCGATTTTGTCGGCAAGAGAGTTATCTGGTTTGTGATCGCTGCTGCGCTGATCGTTGCCGGTGTTGCAACACTTGTCATCAACAGCGCAACCGGAAAGAGAGCATTCAATTATAATATCGAGTTTATCGGTGGTGTTTCCACACAGGTGGAATTCGATAAAGATTATTCTATTGATGAGTTTAATGACACAATGAAGGCAGATATTTCTGCTATCATCAACAGCAATGATATTGAAGGCCAGAAAGTAACTGGAACGACTCAGTATGTGATCAAGACACAGGATATTGAAGCATCTGTCCGTCAGGAGATGCAGGATATGCTGGTTGAAAAATATGGTGCAGATGCAGAAAGCTTTGAAACGACCTACATCAGTTCTTCTGTTAGTAAGGAACTGTTAAGGGATGCTTATATCTCCCTTTTGATCGCAGCTGTCTGCATGCTGCTTTATATCTGGATCCGTTTCCGGAAATTCAAATTTGCAATTTCTTCTGTCATTGCCTTACTTCATGACGTTTTGATCGTTGTTGCATTCTTTGCGATCTTCCGTCTGTCTGTCGGCAACTCCTTTATTGCCTGCATCCTGACGATCGTTGGTTATTCCATCAATGCGACAATCGTTATCTTTGACCGGATCCGTGAGAATCTGAAAAATCAGGCGATCAATTTTGATCTGAAGAAAGTGATCAACACAAGTGTTCAGCAATCCCTGTCACGAAGCATCTTTACTTCTGCGACAACGTTTGTTATGGTCCTGTTCCTGTACATCCTCGGTGTTGAATCCATGCGTGCTTTCGCAATGCCGCTGGCAGTTGGTATCGTAGCAGGAGCTTTCTCATCCATTTTCATTTCCGGCGCATTGTACTTCATTATGACAAAGAAGAGCGACCGTCTGGATGAGAACAGAGCAGAGAAGGCTGCCAAGTTATATGGTACAGAAGACTCAATAGCACAAGTTGCAGCTGACGGAACAGCTGTTATAACAGAAACTGCTGAAGATGCAGAAGATGCAGCAGAAGCACCTGTTAAGATCACAGCAAATCCGAACAGGAAGAAAAAGAAAAAACGTAAACAGTAAACATCATGGTCATTACTATCATTTTATTCATACTGGGACTGGTATTTCTGATCTTCGGAGGAGACTGGTTTGTAGATGGGGCCAGTGGACTGGCACATCGTTTTAAGATCCCGGAAATCATTGTCGGCGCGACAGTGGTTTCCATTGGGACCACCCTTCCGGAAGTCATGGTATCCGCTACCAGTGCAGCAGAAGGGCTCGGTGCAATGTCATACGGCAATGCCATCGGGTCCATTATCTGTAATACGGCTTTGATCCTGGCTCTTTCGCTGGCGATCAGGCCGGCGCCTGTGGATCGGAAATCACTCCGTACACCAACCATTTTCTTTTTTGTTTCAGCCATTTTTTATATGCTTGTTTCCTATCTTACCGGCCGGTTTGACAGGTGGATGGGAATCGTCTTATTGCTGATCTTTATTGCATACATGTTCCTAACTGTGCGGCAGGGTTTAAAAAATCCGGATCTGAATGAGCCGCTGGAAGTGAAGCCATGGCCTCTGTGGAGGCAGATCCTTTTCCTGATCCTTGGAGCAGTCATGATTGCGGTCGGTGCCCGTCTGCTGGTCGATAACGGGACCAAGATCGCAGCTATGCTGGGAGTTCCGGATACGGTTATTGCTTTGACATTTGTAGCACTTGGAACGTCTCTGCCGGAATTAGTTACTGCAATCGTATCACTTGCCAAAGGACATGCGGCCCTGTCTCTTGGAAACATTGTCGGTGCCAATTTATTCAATATTGTTCTTGTCAGTGGTACGGCAATCACCATCCGTCCGTTTAATGTACCGGTGGATAAAGTATTCCTTGGTCAGAATGCTTCCTTTATCATAGATCTTCCGCTTATGTTCCTGGTGATGGCTTTTGTGACCATTCCGGCTTTGATACGAGGGAAACTATCCCGATTCCAGGGAATCGTTCTTCTGGTCGTTTATGTCGCATATGTGACATTCCAGTTTTTCGGATAAAAGTATATGGGAAACTATTACCTGTACTGCAAAAAAGCAGATTTTGCTGCTATCGCAGATGAATTTCATATTACTCCAATGACGGCGAGGATCCTGCGTAATCGGGATCTTTGTTCGCATGAGGAAATTCAGGATTTTTTATCCGGCTCGTTAACATCTCTGCATGATCCGTTTCTGATGAAAGGCATGAACGAAGCTGTTGTCATGATCAAAAAGGCAGTTTCAGAAGGCAGAAGGATCCGTGTGATCGGGGATTATGATGTAGACGGTATCTGTTCCAGCTATATTATCCGGCATGTGATCGAAAGCCTGGGAGGAAAAGCCGATGTGCGTCTGCCGGACAGGATTCTGGAAGGTTATGGAATGAACTGCGATATGATCAGGGAAGCCGCTTCCGATCAGGTGGAATTGATTATTACATGTGATAACGGAGTATCTGCACACGATGCCGTCAGAGAAGCAAAAGAAAAAGGAATCGATGTGATCGTCACTGATCATCACGAGGTGCCTTATCCGCTGGTGGAAGCGGATGTCGTGATCGATCCAAAACAGGACGGATGTTCTTATCCTTATAAAGAATTATGCGGAGGCGGTGTGGCCTATAAACTGGCGCAGGCATTGCTTTCTGATACAGATAAAGACCTTGCAGATAAACTTTTGGAAGATTTTCTGCAGTTTGCAGGTATGGCGACTGTGGCAGATCTGGTTCCTCTGACAGGAGAAAACAGGATCCTTGCCAAAGAGGGGATCAAACGTCTTCAGAAGACGGATAACGAAGGGCTAAAGGCAATCCTTCAGATCCGCGGTGCAAATACAGAAGAAATCAATGAGTATTATATCGGGTTTATCATTGGTCCATGTCTGAATTCAGCTGGGCGGCTTAAAAATGCAAAGATCGCTTATGACCTGTTAGAAGAAACTGACCCAATATCAGCTGGGAATAAAGCAAAAGAGCTTTCGGATCTGAACGATGAACGCAAAGATCTGACCAGGAAACAGACAGAAGAAGCCGATCAGAAGATCAGAGATACATATCCGGATATGTCAAACCTGCCAAAAGTCCTGGTCATCTATTTGCCATCTGCTCACGAAAGTGTAGCAGGAATCATCGCAGGACGTTTGAAGGATCTATATTCCAGGCCTGCGCTTGTGATCACTAATTCAGATGATGGAATGAAGGGCTCCGGACGTTCCGTAGAAGCATACGATCTGATCGGGGAGATGCAAAACCATGCAGATCTGTTCAAAAAATATGGCGGTCATAAAAAAGCAGCCGGTTTTTCCCTGAACGATGGAGTCAAACCAGAGGATATCAGCAGACAGCTGAATGATACTTGCCATCTTTCTTTAGATGAACTTGCAGAAAAGATCTGGGTCGATATGGAACTCCCTTTTAAATATGTCTCTGAAAGCTTTGTCAACGAGCTCCAATTATTGGAGCCATTTGGTCTGGGCAATGAAAGACCACTGTTTGCGCGAAGAAATGTTCTGATCCGGAAACTGTTTGTTCTTGGAAAAAATCAAAATGTTCTGAAACTGCAGTTGGAGGATGAAGAAGGAACCCAGCTGGAGGCAGTCCTTTTTGGACCAGCAGACCAGATACAGAAAAAAGCACAATGGCTTCAGCCAAAAATGACCGAAGAAGAAACAGTCTCTGTTTTTTATCATCCGGATATCAACGAATTTCGTAATCAAAAAATACCACAGGCACGTATTGTGGATATTTGTTGATTGAACTATTTTTCATTATATATCTCCGTTGACACAACACATAGATATCGCTAAAATATATTTTACGCGTTTCAAGGCTTTTTTTTATAATTGCGGCAGATGCGTTTTTTCTGATGGAAACAAATAGAAAAGGTATTTTAACTGAATATCAGTCATCAGATCATTCACTGAAAGAAGGCAAAAAGAAGACCGATGTCTCCTACTTGTTTGCTGATGATTATGATGAAACAAAAACGCCGATTCATTATACGAAGAAGCGTTCGGCATGGACGGCATCTTTACGCCGTTCTTCCATGCATTCAGCAACATCACGGTTAGAGGCCTACTTTACAAACAGCAGCCGTTCTTCCTCATCCCGAATAAACAGGCAGACAAATATACAAGAACCGCCTAAGAGGCAGAAGCCTGAATATGAAACAGTTAGATTTCAGGAACCGGTTCAGAATAAAAAAGCAGATGCCGAAATTGCAAAAACGAACGCAAATGCAGAGATTTCTAAAACGAACACAAATGCAGAAATTGCAAAAACAAAGATAATTACCAAAATCGTTTTACCGGAAGATGACGCCAAGCAGGAGATGGCAGAGACCAAAGTGATTAAGAAGGCTGACACTCCAAAGACGCAGGTAAAACCTGCTGCGCCAAAAAAGCCGGCGGTCAAACCGGCCGAAAACCCAACCAAAGTGATCCGAAAGGTTGTAACAAAACCAGTTGATTCACATGATACGGATAAAGATAAAACCAGAACGTTAAGCAAAAAAACGCAGGCTGCTTCTGCAAGGGCTGCAACCTCAAGAATTTCTGCAACACGTGTTGCTGCAGATATGGCGGCCAAGGCACAGGCTGCAGACAGACAAAAGAAGGAAGCTCTGCTCACAGATCCACAGGCTAGACCAGAAAATAAGAGGACAAAGCCTTACCAACATTCAAAAAAGAAGCTCCTCTGGCCTTATATGATCATGATTGTTTCCATCGTTTTTATTGCATCGCTGGTCACCTTCTTATATTTGATCCGCAGTTCTCAAAACCGTTTCTTCATGGCGATCCGGGACAAGGATGCCCCTGTGCTTGAGGTAACGGATCTGAATATTTATAATGATGAGACCGTTACGGTAGATGATTTTGTTACCGTGTGTGAAGATGAATCCCGCGTGAAAGTCTATCTGCGCTCACCAATCGACTTTGGCATAGATGGAGAGCAGACGGTTACGATCGTTGCGGAAGATGAAGTAGGAAATAAGACTTCAAAATCTGTGACACTGACGCATATTATTGATCAGACACCGCCGAGAATTGCAGGAGATCCGGTGATACGAACTGTGAGAGGAGAGTCGGTTGCATATAAATCGCATATTTCAGTCGTTGATGAGCATGATCCTGATCCGGTTATAGAGATCGATAACAGTCAGGTCAATCTGGACGCGGAGGGAAGTTATCCAGTCTGGTATGCCGCTACAGATAAATGTGGAAACAGAGCAACTTTCCAATCAGAGGTGATAGTTTCTGCACCTTCTGCTGAAACAGTGTCTGATGAAGAAGTATTCGCGCTGGTGGATAAGATCCTAGCAGAGATCACAACAGATGATATGCAGCCGATCGATAAGCTTTGGGCAATTTATGAATATGTCCGTCATATTCCATATAACGGAAGAGATTATTCCTTTAATTATAAGTATGAAGGCTATAAACTGCTGCGGGATCAGAAGGGTGAGTGTTATGGAAGCTACTCGGCATCCAAACTGTTTTTTGACAGGCTTGGATATGAGAATCTTTCCCTGGAAAAGAACGTTGGGGCTAAGCATTACTGGAACATGGTCAGTATTGACGGAGGAAAAACGTTCTACCATTTTGATGCAACAAACTGGCATGAATGGGGCCCTAAAAAACCGGTCATGTGTATGATCAGTGATGCTGTGCTGGAGAAGATTTCAGAAGAACATAAAGGCACACATCGTTATGATCATTCCCTTTTCCCTGCAACACCAGCGGAAAGTATGCCGGTACCGGATTATGTTCCATCCAAGTATGGAGAGGATTATTAAAGAATCATTTATTTAGGAGAGTAATCATGGAAAGCGAATTAAGAGAAATACTAGAAGAGATCCGTCCTGATATTAATTTTGACGCAGAAACACAGCTTATCGACGGCGGCATCCTGGATTCTTTTGATATTGTGACATTGGTCGCTGAAATCAATGCCAGGCTTGATATAGCGATCCCGGCAGAGGAACTGATCCCGGAGAATTTTAACAGCGCCGAGGCTCTTTTACGATTATTGGAGAGATTAGACGAAGAATAATCCGAAATGTCTTTTGCATCGATCACCTTTTTTGTATTTTTGGGGATATTGATCATCCTGTATTACGCACTGCCTCATAAGATCCAGTGGGTCCTTTTACTTGCAGCCAGTTATGTGTTTTATCTGTTTGCAGGCTGGAGATATCTCCCATTTCTTATTTTTACAACTATCTCAACTTATCTTGGGACTTATTATATATCCCGTAACGCAGAGGCTTCTAAGGCCTATTTAGAGCGCGAAAAGGACCGTCTTTCAAAAGAAGATAAGAAAGCTTACCGTGCACGGACAAAAAAAAGAAGCAGGATTGCTTTGATCCTGGTCCTGGCTGTTAATATTGCCATTCTTTTCTTCTGCAAGGCCCTTTTGGTCGATCCATTTTTATCAATTGCAAAAGGGAATGCCACACTGTCATTTCTGACACTGGGACTCCCAATGGGCATGTCCTTTTATATGTTCCAGTCATTAGGATATCTGATCGATGTTTACCGGGATAAAGCGAAAGCACTGAAGAATCCTTTTAAACTGGCATTGTTTGTCTCTTTTTTTCCACAGCTGGTGCAGGGACCGATCAGCCAGTTTACGGAACTGGAAGAGTCGCTCTTTTCAGAACATGCTTTTGACCGCGCCCAGATCGCATTTGGCCTTCAGCGTATGCTGTGGGGCTTTTTCAAAAAAATGGTCGTAGCGGACCGGATCGCTGTTGCTGTGCAGGCACTGCGGGCCGAAGAATACAGAGGATTTGCCTTTTTTATTCTGACAATCTTTTTTGCCATTCAGTTATATGCGGATTTCAGCGGCGGTATCGACATCGCCATAGGTATTGCACAGATCCTGGGCGTGAAGCTTCCGGAGAACTTTAACCGGCCATATTTTTCCAAAAACATTGCTGACTTCTGGCGCAGATGGCATATTACCTTATTCCAGTGGATGAAACGATATATCTTTTATCCTATCTCCGTTTCCAAACCAATGCTGAACCTGTCATTGAAGGGAAGAAAGAAGTTTGGACGCTTTGGAATGAGAATACCGGTATATATCGGCACCTTTCTGACTTGGATGGGAACGGGCATCTGGCACGGATTTCACTGGCATTTTATTCTCTGGGGATTTCTGAACTGTATATTTATTGTTGTATCAGAAGAATTAACTCCGGCTTATGAGAAGTTCCATTCCTGCGCCTCATTCAGTAATAAAAAAGGCTATGACATTTTTCAGATCATCCGTACATTCCTGCTGATGAATCTGATCCAGATCACGGATCTTTTTCCACGTCTCTCAGAATACTTCGGTAAGGTCGCCAGTCTGACCTATGTTTTCAATTTCCATATTCTCTGGGATGGAACGATGACAAAACTCGGTCTTACCGGGACAGATTATATTATTCTGCTTTGCGGAGTTGTTCTGATGTTTGCGGTCAGTTTGATCCAGAGAAAGGGAAGTGTCAGAGAACAGATGCTTAAGATCCCGCGTGTCATTCGTTACGGGATCCTCTTTGTAATGATTTTTGCAGTGATATTGTTAGGCAGCTATGGAATCGGCTATGATGCCAGCGCCTTCATTTATAACCAGTTCTGATGAAAAAGAAAGTAGCTTTACGAATTATCATATCAGTCATCTTGTTTGCAGTGATCTTTTTTGCTCTGCAGCGGCTTTTGACGCCAAAATATATGACAGAGTCAAAAGAAGGCGCAATGATACAAGAATACTATCAGAACGCGGGCGATAATGATGTTGTCTTTATTACAGATTGTGAAGTATATGAAAACTTTTCTCCGGTAACGTTGTGGAAAGAATATGGCATTCCTTCGGTCATCCGTGGAAGCGCCCAGCAGATGATCTGGCAGAGTTATTATCTGCTGGAGGAAACCTTCCGGTATGAATCTCCTTCCGTTGTCGTCTTTAACGTGTTGACGATGACGTATGATTCTACGGAAAGCGTCGGAGACCAGAGCAAGATGGAAGCATACAACCGCATGACATTGGATGGAATGCGCTGGTCTAAGAGTAAGGTGAGCAGTATCAACGCTTCCATGACAAAGGAAGAAAAAGAAAAAAGCGGGATCTGGAGTTATATTTTCCCGATCCTTCGCTACCATGACCGATGGAATGATCTGAAAGAAGAAGATTTTCGCTGCTTTTTTAAACAGGATCAAGTTACAGATAATGGGTATCTCATGCAGGTGAAGATCAATCCGGTCAAAGATGAGTATCCGCGGATACCGCTGGTTTCTTATCAGTTTGGAGACATTTGTTACGAATATCTGGATAAGATCCGGCTCCTTTGTAAAGAACATAACTGTCAGCTTGTTCTTGTAAAAGCGCCGTCTTTGTCACCAATCTGGTACGATGAATACGAAATGCAAATTTTAGACTATGCAAAAGCGCATGATTTGTTGTATATTAACTGTCTGGAACATTTGGATGAAATCGGGATCGACTGGGATAAGGATACATACGACCAGGGCCTGCATCTGAATGTATATGGAGCAGAGAAACTGACTGTATATTTCGGGCATATCCTGAAGGAGGAATGCCAGCTGGCAGACCGTAGGACGGACCCTGCATTATCAGAAAAATGGACCCGGAAGACCAGGCTCTATGATCAGCGTAAAGAACGAATGGAAAAAGAACGCGATCAGGGAACAGATATACAGCCATAAGACAGACTTATTAAGACCAGACGGAGGAATAAGAATGAAAAAGAGAAGTTTACTTGTATTTGCATGTCTGATGATTGCTGCATTACTGATGCTGACAGCATGCGGCGGCAGCAAGGAACCGGAAACATCCGGGAATGATAATTCAGAACAGGGAGGCAAACTGGTATTTCTCTATAAAGATATGGAAATCGCTATGAAGGAAGATGCAGCGCCAATTCTGGAAGCCCTTGGAGAACCTAAGAGTTATACGGAAGCTGCAAGTTGTGCGTTTGAAGGACTGGATAAAACCTATTATTATGGCAGCTTTTATCTGTACACTTATCCGGATGGAGAAACAGACCGCGTGAACATGGTAGTTCTTTGCGATGACACACTCACCACTCCAGAAGGAGTAGCAATCGGAGATTCCAAAGAAAAAGTAGAAAGCACTTACGGAGCAGAAGGATTTAATGGCGTCAATGCTTATGTCTATACACAAAATGACTGTACATTAACGATCATCATGGACAACGATAAAGTTTCCTCAATCCAGTATGGAGCCGTATTTGAGTCATAACTGATCATCAATATAATAAAGGAAATAAAAAAAGTGACCTGATCAAGGTCACTTTTTTATTGCATTATTCGGACGAGTATTATTATTCCTGCTCCGCAGGATCCTCGTCTTCCTCCTGTGCGACATAGACTGAGCGCTTTCTTGCTGCGACATCAGCTTCCAGATATTCATCATAGGTCGTGATCTTATCTACCAGTTTTCCATCAACGATCTCCATGATCCGGTTTGCGGTAGTCTGAACAAACTGGTGGTCACGGCAGGAGAACAGGATCACGCCTGGGAATTTGATCAGGCCGTTATTTAAAGCGGTGATCGATTCCATATCCAGATGGTCGGTTGGCTCATTTAAGATCAGAATATTAGCACCGGAGATCATCATCTTGGAAAGCATACAGCGGACACGCTCGCCGCCGGAAAGAACGCGGAGCCTTTTAACGCCATCTTCACCGGTAAAAAGCATACGTCCAAGGAAACCACGCACATAGGTTGCGTCTTTGATCTCAGAGAATCCTGTCAGCCATTCTGCAATGGTAAGATCGGAATCAAATTCCTTACTGTAGTCACGCGGGAAATAAGCGCGGCTGGTCGTTACGCCCCATTTAAATGTACCGGAATCCGGTTCCATTTCATCCATCAGGATCGAAAAGAGCACATTTTTTGCTACTTCGTTTGAGCCGACAAATGCGACTTTATCATCGTGTCCAAGTGTAAAACTGATATTATCCAGTACCTTTACGCCATCAATCGTCTTGGAAAGGTTTTCCACCTGCAGAACTTCATTGCCGATGGTGCGGTCCGGACGGAAATCAATAAATGGATATTTCCGGCTGCTTGGACGGATCTCTTCCAATTCGATCTTTTCCAATGCACGTTTTCTGGAGGTTGCCTGTTTTGCTTTGGATGCATTAGCAGAGAATTTCTGAATGAATTCCTGCAATTCTTTGATCTTTTCTTCTTTCTTTTTATTGGCTTCTTTCATCTGCTTGATGATCAAGGCAGAGGATTCCACCCAGAAGTCATAGTTTCCGGCATAAAGCTGAATCTTTGCATAATCGATATCAGCAATTTGTGTACAGACTTTATTTAAGAAATAACGGTCGTGGGATACCACGATAACGGTATTGTCAAAATTGATCAGGAATTCTTCCAGCCAGGCGATAGCGTCCAGATCGAGATGGTTGGTAGGCTCATCCAGAAGAAGGATATCCGGGTTTCCAAAAAGAGCACGAGCCAGAAGAACTTTGACCTTTAACGCAGACGGGATGTCTTTCATCAGCTCATAATGCAGTTCGGTATCAACACCAAGTCCGTTCAGGAGTGTAGCCGCATCACTTTCTGCTTCCCAGCCGTCCATATCAGCAAATTCTGTTTCTAATTCGCTGGCTTTGATGCCGTCTTCTTCCGTAAAGTCTTCTTTGGCATACAGAGCTTCCTTTTCTTTCATGATCTCATACAGCCGCTGATTTCCCTGGATAACAGTATCCAAAACCGGCTGGTCATCATATTTTCCCTGGTCCTGTTCAAGGAAGGAAAGACGCTGTCCCGGAGTAATGGTAACATCACCTTTGGACGGCTCCAGCTGTCCGGTCAGAATCTTCAGGAAGGTAGATTTACCAGCACCGTTCGCACCTATCAGTCCGTAGCACTGACCTTCTACGAATTTAATATTAACGTCTTCAAATAAAGCTTTTTTGCCGATTCGCAGAGTTACATTGTTTGCACTTATCATTTTTTGAGATTCTCCTTTATAAAGTCCAGCGTTTTCATGGACCATTCATGAAGCGCGCCGCTATTTACAAGTTCATCCGCATTTTCTCCCAGAAACTGCTTTTCAAAATCTGTAGGTGTCTTAAAACCGGATTCAAAATATGCGTGTGGCATTCCGTCTGCCTGCATGTGTGTAATGGAAACGCCAGCTTCCTTCAGCATTTTAGCATATTTTAATGCTTCATGCCGCAGATTATCATTTTCACAGGTTACCAGAATGGTGTTTGGAAGTCCTTCCAGCATTTCTAAAGAAGCATAAACCGGAGAGACCAGCGGGTTTGTTTCATTTCCGTCACTGCAGTGCAGTTCATTAAACACATAACAGGCAGGACCTGACAAAGATCCTTCGCCTTTGGAGTCCGGATCCATCGCCCCGTCTACAAGCGGATAGAGCATGATGCAGTTTTTGATGTCTGAGCGTGGAAGGTCGTCTAAGGTGATATTATCAAAGCCTTCACCAGGGGAAAGCTCTTTCTTATCCATGTTGAATTTGATAACAATTCTTGCAGCCAGATTTGCGCCGGCACTTTGTCCCATGACAGAGATCTGATCTGCATCTGCATGGAATTTGTCTGCATTTCGTGCAAGATAGTTAACTACATCGCAGCAATCTTTTAAGGTATCGTGCCAGTCGTGATCCGGGCTTTTCCGGTATCCGACAGAAACAACATGAGAGTTCAGTGCTTTGCTGACAGCCACCCACATGGCATCATTTAATGCACATCCACCAAACAGAAAGCCCCCTCCATGAAATCCCACGATCAGAGGGGCTTTTTGTGAAGAATCACTTTTATTATCACAAAGTTCAGACCCATCATCAGATAATGCCGGATAATAAACAGCATCCAGTGTACGGCCGTCCAATTCCAGCTTGATCCGCTCGCCGGAGATCTTGATCATTTTATCAGCGATAGAGATCCCATGCGCCTGTTTGATCATTTCAGCCTTAGCAGCTTCATACAATTTCTTTTTTTCCCGTTCTGTTAATTCCATAAAAACCTCTTTATTTATTTGTGTAGTCGGCTCATCATAGCATTATTTTTATAAAAAAACCATTCTTGAGATCAGAAAACGTGATAAGATAGTCGGGAAAAAGGAGTATAAAATGGAAAAAATCATTTTGGCGTCTGCCTCCCCAAGAAGAAAAGAACTCATGACAATGGCAGGTCTTACCTTTGATGTGATCGTCAGTGACTGTGAAGAGAATATATCATATGAAAGTCCGGAGGACATGGTCAAAAAGCTCTCCCTGCTGAAGGCTAAGGATGTGGCAGACAAGATCCGTCAAACAGAAACGGAACCGCATCTGGTGATCGGTTCTGATACCATTGTATTCTTCCAAAACCAGATCCTGGGGAAACCTAAAAATGAGGAAGATGCTTTCCACATGCTTAAGGCAATGTCAGGGAATATCCATACCGTGTATACGGGAGTTACCATTATTGACACTGCAAACAATCATACTGATACCTTGTATGATGAAACCAGAGTGGAGTTTGATGACGTGACGGACGAAGAGATCCGAAACTACATAGCCACCGGT
>JAGCAK010000044.1 GCA_017652745.1 Lachnospiraceae bacterium | reverse complement strand
GGATCCCCTTCAAGCACTCTGTAATAAACTTATTTCACAATGCCGTCGCGGCCTCTTTCTTCCATCTTCTCCTTGTAGTGATGTGCCTCTTCTAACATCATGTCCTTCACTTTCATCAGACGGATCTGGGTGCTTCGCTCATTCTCATCCAGTTTCATCTGGATGTATTTGATATTCTCCTGCGCGGTTGGGATCATAACATGCTCCAGCGCATTAACACGACGGCGGGTCTTTTCAATCTCGCTCGCCATCAACTGACAGCTTTTTTCCACTTCCGCCAGGCGGAGCATATCCTGAAATACGTCCGACAAAGATGAGACGGCACCATCCAGATCACTGGAGGTGAATGCATAGCCGTAAGAATAAATATCATTTGCATCTGCCGTACGCGTCTTGGTTTCGAAGACCGGAACCTCCACACTCATGACATTCTTAAAGTCTACTTCCAGACTGACATTCTGCGCTGGAGCGATGAATGCCGCATTGACTTCCTCGTCTTCCATGCCGGCACGGGCAAGGACGAAATCCTTGTTGGCTTTCGCAATGCCCTGCTCTACCTTTTCCCGGAGCGCTCTGTTTTCGCGCACCAGATCCAGGAACTGACGCATCAGCTCATCTCGTTTATCTTTCAGAAGCTTATGTCCCCGTACGGCTGTCGCCAGTTTTTTCTTCTGCTTTGTCAGCTCCATACGGGTAGGATTGACTTGTTTCTTTGTTGCCATCTTTTTTCCTCTTATTTAGCGTCGTAATACTCATCCAGGAACTCGTCCTTGATACGTTTCAGCTCGCTTCTCGGAAGGATCCGCAGCAGCTCCCAGCCGAGGGATAACGTTTCTTCGATATCACGGTTGGTCTCAAATCCCTGGGAAACATACTTCACTTCGAACTCATCCGCAAATCTTGCATAGATCTTGTCCATGTCGGTCAAAGCAGCCTCGCCGAGCACGACCATGAGTTCCTTAGCCTCTTTGCCACGTGCATAAGCAGCAAACAGCTGGTTCATGGTGTTGGCATGGTCCGCACGTGTCTTTCCTTCGCCGATACCTTTATCTTTCAGACGGGAAAGTGACGGAAGCACGTCGATTGGAGGCATGATACCCTGACGATATAATTCACGGCTCAGGATGATCTGTCCCTCGGTGATGTATCCGGTAAGGTCAGGGATCGGATGTGTCTTATCATCTTCCGGCATGGTCAGGATCGGGATCATGGTGATCGATCCGGTCTTGCCTTCCTGACGTCCTGCTCTTTCATACATTGTTGCAAGGTCCGTATACATGTAACCTGGATAACCACGACGTCCAGGAACTTCCTTCTGTGCTGCAGAGACCTCACGAAGAGAGTCTGCATAGTTGGTAATATCCGTCAGAATGACCAAGACGTGCATGTTCTTTTCAAATGCCAGATATTCGGCAGCCGTCAGGGCCATCTTCGGAGTTGCCAGACGCTCAACAGCAGGGTCATTTGCCAGGTTGACAAACATGACAGTACGGTCGATAGCGCCGGTCTCAGTAAACGATTTGGTGAAGAAGTTTGCTTCTTCAAAGGTAATACCCATAGCGGCAAAAACAACGGCGAACTGTTCGTCCGTTCCGCGGACCTTTGCCTGACGGGCGATCTGTGCTGCCAGATCTGCATGCGGCAGACCGGACATGGAGAAAATAGGAAGCTTCTGTCCACGAACCAGTGTGTTCAGTCCGTCAATTGCGGAAACACCGGTCTGGATAAACTCCTGCGGGTAGTTTCTGGCTGCCGGGTTCATCGGCAAACCATTTACATCCATTCTCTTATCCGGAAGGATCTCCGGGCCGCCATCGATCGGACGTCCCAGTCCGTCAAACACACGGCTCAGCATGTCTTCGGAAACGCCCAGCTCCATAGCTCTTCCAAGGAAACGGACCTTGGAATCCTGCGGGTTGATACCGGTGGAGCTTTCAAACAGCTGGACCATTGCATTGGTGCCGTCGATCTCCAGAACTTTACATCTTCTCTTTTCTCCGCTTGCAAGCTCGATTTCGCCCAGTTCGTTGTAGGTGACACCCTCAACGCCCTGTACAAGCATCAGAGGACCTGCAATCTCCTGAATGGTTCTATACTCCTTTGGCATGATTAGTCCTCCTTATCTTTCAAACTTTTAATCTCATCTTTAATATCTGCCACCACATTCATGAAAGCATCTTCCACTTCGTCGATGGTTGTATATTTGAAACGACCAATTTTCTCTCTAACACTCATAGCCACCAACTTTTCAACAGAAACGCCTTCATTAAGAGCTGCCAGAGCCTCATCATAAAAGGCCAGGATCAGCTGCATCATGCGGTACTGTTTTTCAAGCTGTGTATAAGTATCAATTTCGTGGAAGGAATCCTGATGCAGGAAGTCTTCACGAATGGAACGGGCTATTTCCATCTTCAAACGGTCCGGTGCGGAAAGGGCGTCCATACCGACCAACTGTACGATCTCTTCCAGGGCAGCCTCATCGCCCAGGATCTGCATGAAACGCATACGGCATTCCATCCAGTTTCCGTTAACGGCTTCATCAAAGTACTGACCCAT
>JAGCAK010000043.1 GCA_017652745.1 Lachnospiraceae bacterium | reverse complement strand
GTACATATTTCACCTTTGGCTATAACCATGTACTTTGTTGGATCCATAGATATCTCCCAATACTCAAATCTTATTTTTTATATATTAGCATATCTGACGCCCAATATGAGTAAGACAGAACAAAACAATTAAGACTATCTTCCCCCATGTGGTTATCAGCGAATTGATCTTTTAATAATACGAAATGAATGAATTTCAATCAAAGCATTTTCAGGACTCATCGTGTAAGTATCCTTTTTTGTTAATATGTGTATATAATAAATACCATCATTGATAGGAAAATAAAAAAAAGAAACAAACGTCCATACCCTAACGCAACATCCTGTGCCATCATCAAACTGAAGCCTACTGCAAAAAAATGACTCCGATGTTGGAGTGTTTTCCTGCCGCCATCTCCGGAATCAGTTCCCCCTTTGCATTTATCCTGTTTTTCCTTTATGCCATGTGTTAAAATAGAATTGATTTTTGGGAATGATTTGGAGGTATTAAAATGAATATTTGTGTATATGGCGCTGCCAGCAGCGAGATTGACAATTACTATATTGACATCGTAGAAAAAATGTGTGAAGAGCTGGGAAAGAAAGGTCACATTCTTATTTTTGGAGCAGGCGGAAGCGGCCTGATGGGAGCTGCTGCCAGAGGTTTTCATGAAGGCGGCGGAAGAATCTGCGGTGTTGTTCCTCTCTTCTTTAAAGAACAAAAAATTGAAACTCTCTATACCGAATCAGACAATACAATTTATACCCGTGATATGGGCACCCGCAAACAGATCATGGAAGAGAATGCAGATGCATTCATCGTAACACCTGGCGGGATCGGCACCTTTGATGAATTCTTCCAGGTGCTGACGCTCAAACAGCTGCGCCAACATAATAAACCAATTGCTCTGTTTAATATCAAGGGCTATTATTATTCAATCCAGGCATTAATGCACAACGGCGCGCAGGAGCGTTTCCTGCGGGAGGATTGTCTTGATCTCTATCGCTGCTTTGATGAAGATGAAATCGACGAAATGATAAAATATATTGAGAGCCCGCCGGAAGAGAATGAAAAAACAGTAGATCAGCTGAAGTACAGCTAAATCCAAAAAAGATATTTTAAAAAAGGAACAGGTCCTGCCTGTTCCTTTTTATTTCTAGAATCCTTTCTTTAAATACTTCGATGAAACCGGAAATTCAAAATACGTCTCCGGATATGGTTCTTTGTCCAGCGTAAAATGCCACCATTCACAGTCAATCGGCACAAAACCATTCCGGACCATGATCTTCTGCAGGATCATCCGGTTATCAAACTGCTCCTGCGTGATCCCTTTATAATCCGGATGCGAAGCCTCACTGAAGAAATCGAACGGGCTTCCCATATCCACTTCTTTTCCTGTCTCCATATCCAATAGTGTCAGATCCACCGTGCTTCCGCGGCTGTGGCTGGAGCGGCTTGCGATATATCCTTTTGCAAACAATTCCTGTTTCTGCAGGTCCGGATAGAAAAACGGTTTCATGCGAAGGTCCTGATCTTCTATTCCCCAAAGGACAAAATGCTTGACCGCTTTGACCGGGCGGTAGGCATCAAACACCTTAAGGCGGTATCCCTGCACATTCATCTCGTTGCTGACTTCCTTTAAGGCGCGTGCAGCTTCAACCGTCAGGAGTGCGCAAGGCTCCTCGTATCCATCGATCCGGTCGCCAATGAAATTATAGGTGGAATAATAACGAATTTCCTGAATGATGGCTGGTACATAATCCGCCAACAGGACAAATCCGGAAGGATCCATCGTCACTTCTTTTTGATAATCTATTGCCATTTTTCTCCCCTTCATCCGGAAAGTACTTTTTAAAAACGTTTTTGTTATTTTACCACAGACTCTTTCATCTGTGCGAGCATGTCAATGTCCCACAAAAGCTGCAGAACAGTATAACGGTCACGCAGTTCTTTCGCATAAAGAATTCCGTCCGCAACATATTCTCTGCAGACTCCCACTTCTTCCGGAGTGATCGGTGCATCCAGACTTTTCAGTATGCCGGCGATCTCCTCTGCTTTTGGAGCCGATGCTGCAAGTGCCTGTATCTCATCCCAATGCACTTCTATCTGTCTCAGCCGCTGACGCAGTTTTTCCGGATCGTTCTTCCTGGCCTTCTCTTCCAGCTCCAGAACCATCGGGGCGCCTTCTCTGTATGCGCGTTTGATCTCTGCTGTCCAGGCATCCATATCCGGACGCTCTGTGATCTGCTTTCGCAATTTGTCAAAATCCGGTCGTTCTATATTTGCCAGCTGATTATAAAAACCGAGTGTAATAACGGTGCCAATACCTACTTTTGTTCCATGCAGAACGGCCGGAATACCGTCGAATAAAAACTGCATTTCAAAAAAATGAGATAGGTGATGTTCCGCACCAGATGCCGGTCTGGAATTCCCCGCAAAATCCATTGCGATGCCGGAAAGTACCAACCCTTCTGTCAGTGTCCGGATATCTTCTGCCCGGCGCTCTTTCAAATGTTTTGCTGCTTCCATGGTCTTATCGATCGCAGAACGCATGATGCCTTCGATCGTGCTGCAATAGTATTCCTGATTCACAATTGCAGATAGTTTCCAATCAGTCAGGCAGTTATATTTTCCAAGAATATCTCCGACACCGGCCGACAGCATCTTCATCGGTGCTTCCGATAAGATCTTCAGATCCCCGATCAAAGCCAAAGGTGCGTGCGCCGGGAACGTGATCTTCAAGTGATTCTGGATCAATGGAGCAACACCGCTGACGCAGCCATCCATAGAAGGTGCTGTCAGCACAAGAAGAAATTCTCTTCCCGTAATATAAGAAAGGTACCTGCCCAGATCGTTGATCGTTCCGGCACCAATAGAAATGACAACGTCGCATTCCTTAGGGAATGCCATACAAACACGCCCAAACGCCTCTTCGTCCGCAGGAAGATCTCCTTCCAAAGGACTTTGCAGTATGATCATCTCATAATGAATCTTCGCTGCATCTAAAATACCGCAAACCTGCTGCCCGCAGACACGATAGGTATTGGTATCACAGATCAAATATGGATACTGATATCCATATTCTCCTAACAGAGACGGCAGCTTTTGCAGCGCGCCTGCTTCCAGGATCATTTTGGAAAAACAGGTGGAATGTTCCCGCCCGCAGTCACACGCAAAGGATGTCCCCAATAGATTGTCGATGGTAAATTGCGGTTCCATATACGGAGTTTCCCTTCTATTTTTTCTTCAACATAAAACGTCTGCCGACTGCAATTGCAATCTTATATGGCAGCGGGCGCAGCTTTTTGTCTGCGATCTTCAGCTGTTTCCGAATTTCGATATGCTGTGGACAATGCTGCTCGCATTTTCCGCAATTGATACACTGGCTTGCAAAGGACGGATCTCCATTCAGTGCCACTGTCTGCAGATACTCTCTTCTTCCTGCTCCTTTGTTCTCCGAGTACATTAAGTTGTAGCTGCGGAAAATCCCCGGAATATTCACGTTCTGCGGACAAGGCATACAATAACGGCATTCTGTGCAGCCGACCTTTGTCGCATCCAGAAAGATCTGCCGGATCTTTCGGATCAGTTCATGATTCTCTTCCGTGAAGCTGCCTGCTTTTGCATCATCTGCAACGCGACAGTTTTCTTCCACCATCTCAAGCGAATTCATTCCGGAAAGAATACAGGTCACTTCAGGCTGATCCCAAAGCCAACGGAATGCCAGCTCTGCAGGAGTATAACCGGATGCATCATTCGCGATCATTTCTTTTGCCTTTTGCGGAAGCAGGGAAACCAGTTTTCCTCCGCGGAGTGGTTCCATAATGATGACTGGAATTCTTTTTTGTGCAGCTGCCTTTAATCCATCCACTCCGGCCTGTGAGTACTCATCTACATAGTTATACTGGATCTGACAGAAGTCCCAATCATATGCATCCAGCACTTTCAGAAAGTTTTCCGTGTTCCCGTGATAGGAAAAACCGATATTTCGGATCTGGCCGCTTTTCTTCTTGTCTGCGATCCATTCTTTCATCCCGATCTGTTCCAGATGATTCCACTGGTTGATATCGGTGATCATATGCATCAGGTAATAGTCAATATAATCCGTCCGCAGACGCCTTAACTCTTCATTAAAGAATCGGTCTGCCGCTGCCGTGCTTCCCACCAGATACTGTGGCAGCTTTGTGGCAATATAGATCTTGTCCCTGATCTGATGTTTCTCAAAAACTTCTCCGATCAGTGCCTCGCTTCCAGTATAGAGGTATGCGGTATCATAATAATTGACGCCTAACTCATAGGCTTTCAACAATTCTTTTTCCGCTTTTTCAAAATCAATGTTTCTTCCGTTTTTAGTGAAACGCATGCAGCCATATCCCAATACAGAGATTGGCTGTCCGTTTTTGTCATTTCTGTATTGCATTTTGGTACCTGCCACCTTTCATTTTTATATTGTCTCTATTTAATAACAAAATCCATTTCTTTGCAACGCTGATGCTGTTTCAAAACGATTTCTGCCTGATCAGTGCCCGGAGCATTTTCTGATACGTCCTTCCAACGTGCAGTTGTTTTTCTTTTTTCAAGATGATCTCGTTATGGGAGATTCGCATTATTTTATCAAATGACACCAGATAATGGCGATTTATGCGGATAAAACCACAGTCACGAAGACATTCCTCCATTTGCGTCAGGCTTCCCTGCGTTTCATAGGTTTTATTTTCACAATGTATGACAAGGGTATGATGGAAAACTTCGATAAATAAGATGTCTTCAATATTGACTGATTCATAATCTTTGCCTGTTCGAATCAGCAGATAAATCGGGACATATTTTCGATTCAATTTTAAGATTGTTTTTAGAAACGCATGATAAGCGTTACTGGGAATATCAGGACTAGCATTAACTTTTACGAAAACATTAGAAATGTCTGCCAAAGGAGGATTGTCGTTTTCTTCAAAGCTAAACAAAACGTGTAACAGCAATGGAAAACCTCCGGTGTCAGTTATTCATTTTCTATATAATAACACGCCGGAGGCTTTTAGTTCAGTTAAAATGTTATTAGTGAACCCGTTTTTATTTCCACTCCAGACACAACATAGTGAGATCATCAAACTGTGGCGCATCTCCAACAAAAGCATCTACGCTTACGCTGATTCCCTGCAGGATTTCCTGCGGAGCACTTTCTTTATAATGATTCAGCACATCTACCATGCCGCCCAATGTGAACATCTTCTCCTCTGCGTTTGTTGCTTCCGGAACGCCATCGGTATAAAGGAAAACCTTATCTCCCTTTTCCAGCTGAATCTCAAAATCCTGATATTTTACTCCGGATAAGGCGCCTGCAACAAAACCATGCTTCGTCTTGAATAGCTCAAACTGATTTGTGTTTTTATGATAAACTGCAGCATCCTCATGGCCTGCATTTGCCATAATGATCTTTCCGGTTGAGATCTCCAGAATGCCCAGCCACAATGTCACGAACATTTCTGCACGGTTATGAGAATACAGGTTGTCATTCACATAACTTAAGATTTCTGCCGGTGTTCCGCCCATGTGGGTCCGGTCTGAAATCAAGATGTTGGTGACCATCATAAACAGCGCAGCTGGAATTCCCTTGCCGGAAACATCACCGATCACTATGGCCAGATGATCCTCATCCACCAGGAAGAAATTATAGAAATCTCCGCCAACTTCCTTTGCAGGTGTCATGGATGCATAAACATCAAACTCTTCCCTCTCCGGGAATGCAGGGAAAATATTCGGAACGGAGTTTTCCTGAATTGTTTTTGCCAATGACAATTCTGAACTGATCCTCTCTTTCTCAGAGGTGACCGCTGTCAGATTATCGATATAATTCACCATATCTGTTTCCATGGTATCAATAGAATTTGCGAGATTGGAAAACACTTCAAACTTGCTCACCTTGCCAAGCGGTTCTCCCTTAGTGTTTTCTCTTGCAAACCGGCTGGCCTCATCGGACACTTTTTCTACCGGATCAACAAAATGCTTTCTGATATAGACAGCTGCAGAAACACCTGAAAGGATTGCCAAAAGAATGGTTGAAATAGCAATAATGATCAGATACGGTCGTCTGGCATCATCCAGTTCCCGCGCCGGCCTCTGAACACAGAGAATGGCAACTACATCCCCTGCTGAATTCTTAACGGGCACCATTGTGGTGATATGCGGATGCTGCCCATCTGTTGTTTTGATACGGTAAAGGGTTTCAGAAGTGGATTCCTGATCATACAGTCTTTTATACTTACGCCGATACTCATCATTTGTCGTATCCCGTTTAAAACCCAGTTCCCACGGGGTGTAAGAAGAATCATCTACCGTATTGTCTACCGCATTAAAGATGGAAATGAATCTCCCGTAATCGCTGGTATCCACTTTGATCAGATAAATCAAAGAAAGCCGCATGCGGACACAATACGAATCCAGGTATTCCTTCGTTAACTCATACTCTTCCATTTCCCGACCGGCCATATAATCATCCAGATGATCACCATTGATCAAGGTTGTAGCCGTATCTGCCATGTGTGCTGTCGTCGTGGAATATTCTTTTTTGAACGCATTGGTAAAGCTGAAATAGCCAATCCCGCTTACGATGATTCCAAATACGATCAGCAAAAGTATGATGCCACCGATAATATTAAATGACAAACTAGAACGTATCTTTTTTATCACCTTCATCTATGTTCTCCAATCATTTTTTCCATCCAGATCATATTATACCAGCGTCCGAATTTAAATCCACATTGATGAAACTCCCCCACCTTGTTAAACCCAAGATGCTGATGAAACTGTTCGCTGTTCCTGTTCAGGAATTCATCTTCTTCGATCGGATCTCCAATGCATGCATACAGATTCAGGAAACCTCTGTTTTTTAAGTCCTCCTCCAGAGCTTCATAGAGAAGCCGGCCATAACCCCTCTTTTGTGCAGAATGATCCAGGTAGATCGTGACCTCACAGGAATGATCATAAGCGGTCCTTCCCACGAAAGGTCCTGCATAAGCATATCCCTGTATTCCTTCCTCATCTTCTAAAACAAGGAATGGATATTTCTGCAGGGTATGCTTCATTTTGCTGCGGAACTCCTCTAAAGACGGCACCTCATAATCGAACGTGATTGCCGTTTTTTCCACATAGTACGTATATATTTTAAGAAGACGTTCCGCATCCGCTGCTGCCGCAGAACGGATCTGTGTAGGATTCATGCTTGTTCTCCGGTTTTTTATTTATTTAACTGCCCCGGTAATTTCAGTTTTTCTTTGTACGGGAAGCCTTTGTCAAATTCCTCTGCCTTGGCTTCATCCACATAATAGCCCTTCGGTGTTCTGTAAGCTCCTGTGATACCATCCAGATATCCCAAGATCAGTTCTTTGCAAAGGAAGAAGGATGTATCTGCCTCAGCCGGAAGGTCATTATATCGGATCTGAAATTTGCTGGCATGCTCAAATCCGCTTTTGCCGTAAAAGCCAATATTGCCCTCAAACAAAACAGCTCCAAATCCAAGCTCTGCTGCCTTCTCCAAAGAATAGTCCAGCAGGATCTTCCCATATCCCTGCCGTTTCAGATCCTGTCGGATGCAGATCGGTCCCATGGTAAGGACTTCTATGTCCCTTCCATCATCTGCATTGATGACGGTCTTCATGAACATGTTCTGGCCGATCAGCTGCCCATCCTTTTCCATAACGAAATCCAATTCCTTTACGAATGCAGGATCATCCCGCAGCACACGGATCACATAGTGTTCCAATGCTCCCGGGCGATACACATTCCAGAAGGATTCCCGGATCATAAATTCAACGTTTCTGTAATCTTCTTCTTTTTCCAAGCGGATCGTGATGTCGTTTCTATTCATTGCTGTCCTCCCTCTTGAAATCAGGAAATCTCTTCCTCCAAAATCTTCTCGGCATATTCCACTGCTCTCTTAACGCCGCCGGCTTCAAATGGAATAGCCAGATTTGCCAGTCGCAGCGTTTCCAGATAGCTCCTGCTTCCGCCTACATCGGTCAATGCCAGATAATCTTTCCATGCAGCCCTCGGATCCTCGGCATGTTTTTTCTTAAACTCCATGGCTCCCATGGTCGTCAAAGTGTAGTTGATATAATAGAATGGATACAGATAGATATGCAGCTTGTGATACCAGTAACCGCCACGGTCCATAAAGTCGTCATCCTGATAGGTCCGCCATGGCATGTATTTTTCTTCCAGCTTATGCCATTCATACGTGCGCTCCTTCGGAGTCAGTTCCGGATGCGCATAGCAGATATGCTGGAATTCATCCACGGCAACACCAAACGGTACAAAAGTCAACGCCTCCTGCAGATGGGCAAAGCGGAACTTATCTGCATCTTCTCCAAAGAATCTCTCTGCATATGGATAAGCAAACTGCTCCATGGACATGGAATGGATCTCCGCGATGTCTGTGGAAGAGAAATAGTACTCCTGCACCGGCTGGATCCTTGATGCCCTAAAAGCAGCAAACGCATGCCCTAACTCATGTGAGAGGACCTGCATATCAAAGATCGTCTGATTGAAGCAGGAGAACACAAACGGAGCTTTCCGTCCCGGAAGGATGGTGCAGTATCCGGTGGATGCCTTACCCGGTTTGTTTTTCAGATCCATCATCTCATGTCCGATCATGAAGTCGATAAACTCTGCTGTTTCCGGACTCATTTCATGATACATCTGCTGCGCCGTTTTGATCATAAAGTCATCATCACCTGCCGGATGTGCATTGCCATCCGGGAAGATCATTTTCTCATCAAAAGCGTAGACTTTATCGATGCCCAGACGTTTTGCCTGTGCCTGGTATAATCTCTCGCAGAATGGGACCAGCTCTTCTTTCACCTGCTCGCGGAATGCTGCAACTTCTTCTTGTCCGTAGTCGGTCCTTCCCTGCTGCATATAACCCACCGGAATAAAATTCTCAAAACCAAGATTGCGTCCCATTTCATTCCGGACAGAGATCAGTTCATCCCAGATTTCCTCCAGGCGATCCTCGTGCCCGTGATAAAAATCAGAATATGCTGCAAAGGCTTTCTGCCGCACTTCCCGGTCTTCATCTTCAAAGAACTTTTGCAGTCCGTAGAGGTTGCGTTTCTCTCCCATAAACTCTACCTGACATGCTGCCATGATCTTCTGATATTCATCTTTCAGCTTTGCTTCCTGCTGCATCAGAGGAATATTTTCCGGACAAAAACTTTTTTTCTGAAGATCCATCTCCACAAAATATTGTTTTCCGAGTTTTTCTTCAATGTAATCCCTGTATGGACTTTCTGCTACTGCATCAGACAGTGCAAGCTGATCAGGCATGATGGTAGGCATGGTTTCTGCGATCCATGCATATTCTTTTTCATAAAATTCATCTGCTGTATCCAGTGTGTGACGGATCTGCGCGATAGTTAACATATCCATAAGAATGTTATCCCGCTTCTCCTGCTCCATCAGCAGCGCCAGAACCTCTTCACCGCTTTTTGCATCGCGGATCTTCTGCGTGGTCTCACGCATATCCCGGACTGCCTGATCTTTATCCGGTCTTTCATATACTAACTCACTGAATTTCCAGTTTTCACCCATGTTGATTCTCCTTTATTTTTAAAGTATTTGATTATCGTTCAATCTGCTTCAGTCCTCCGGTGACCATGATTCCTGCAGTTCTTCTATTTGCAGGAAACCGTCTGTTTTGGCAGCGATTTGAAATTTATCCTCATACACGATCTCTCCCGGTGTATTGGTGTAAACCAGAAAATACGGATGGTTATACCGATCCAACAGCCACAAAGCAGGCTTGATCATTTTCAGCATCTCGTCGGAATTTTCTGTTTTAAACCAGCAGACTACCGGCTCCCGGTTTTTACATTGCGGCGGCCATGGAAGGTTTTCTGCAAACCAGCTGTCGATCTCCTTAAAGAGATCCGCATCTTCTTCTATCATGATGTCCTGCTGGATCAGCTGCCAGCACATGCTGAATACCCCTTTGGCATACATCGTATTCTTAGCCAGTTCTTTTCCTTGAATCCGAACATATTTGAAATTAAAGTTATTCATTTTCTCCCCCCCCTGGCAAATTCTGATTGGTCAGTTTTCTGTTTTTATCATTAATACAACTGATTCTACATGGACAGTATGCGGGAACATATCCACCGGCTGCACTTTTTTGACTGTGTAGTTTTGCAGGCGAAGGCTGTCCGTATTGTCCCCATCTGCTCCACCTGTCAGGATCTTCAGATCCCTTGCCAATGTCGCACTGTCACAGCTGACATACACTATTTTTTCCGGCCCGACTTTTCGGATCGTGTCAAGAAGCCTGGCATCGCATCCTTTGCGCGGAGGATCAAGAACCACCACATCAGCCTGCAGATTTTCCTGCAGCACCGCTTCCGGGAACAGCTCTTCTGCTTTGCCGCAAAGGAACTGAGCATTATCAATACCATTCAGCCATGCATTTTCATTTGCATCTTCAATAGCAGCCGGGATGACTTCTACTCCGATTACTTTTTTTGCGGACTTTGAAAGAAACAGGGAGATCGTTCCGGTGCCGCAGTAAAGATCCCACACTGTCTCATCACCTTTCAGGGCTGCGAACGAAAGTGCCGTACCATAAAGCCGTTCCGTCTGAGCTGTGTTCACCTGAAAGAAGGACAGCGGAGAGATTTGAAACCGCAGAGGTTCCTTTCCGCAGGTGATCTTCTCTTCTATGTATAATTCGCCGCTGAGGCAGCGAAGTGTCTTTCCTAAAATAACATTTGTTTTTTCTTTATTGATATTCAGGCAGATGCTGCGGATGGCAGGATCTGCTGCTTTTAATGCAGCAACAAAAGAACGCTCCAGATCTAAAGTCCCCAGCTCATCTCCGTTGATCACCAGGCAGACCATCACCTGTCCGGTCGCAGACCCACGCCGGATCAGAAGGTGGCGCAGAAGGCCCGTGCCCTTTTCTTCATCATAAACAGAAAGTGCGTTCTGTTCGGCAAAAGTACAGACGGCCTGACGGATCTTTTCGTCACCCTGCAGAGCTACCGGACAGTTTTTTGTTTCAATCAGATAGTGTGTCCGTCCGGCATAAAAACCGGTCACAACGTGCCCATCTGCCGTACGGCCAAATGGATACTGCATTTTATTCCGATAGTGGAGCGGAACATCTTTATCCATACCGATGATCGGCAGAAACTCAATAGAAGTCATATCCAGACCGCCGATCCGCTCCAGATTATTCTTGACCTTTTGTTCTTTATATTTCAGCTGTGCCTTATAGGAAAGTTCCATGATCTGGCAGCCTCCGCAGCGGGATGCTTCCGGACACGGAGGATCCACGCGGTCAGCTGAAGGGGTAAGGACCTGCAGTGTCTTTGCATAGCCATATCCTTTTTTCATCTTGGTAATGACCGCAGACACGGTATCCCCGATCACCGCATTCTTAACAAAAAAGGTATAGCCGTCTTTCTTTCCTATACCTTCTCCGTTCACGCCCATATCCGTGATCGTAAGTTGTATTTTATCGTTTTTTTTCATGCGATAGTGTCTTCTGTACTGCTGTGCTCCTGAATCAGGCCGATGATGTCGTTGACCGTTGTTTCTTCTTTCATCTCATAAGATGACAAGTCAACTCCAAATGTTTCTTCCACTGCTACAGCCATATAAAGAAGTGCCACGCTGCTCATACCAATATCTGCCATCAAGCGTGAATCACCGGTTATAGTTTCCGGATCTATCTCTTCATCTATTTCCTGTAATAATGCTTTCAGCTTTGCTTCAATGCCCATTGTCTGCACTCCTCATATTTTTCAAACAGTTTTTCCGTGATCATCTCCAGATCCTGGATACTTGGCAGTTTCTTGTTACAATAATCACTGCAGTAGAATGGATCACCCATCACTAGGATCTGCCTTTGGAAAATGCTTTTCCGTTTTACCACAAACATCGGAAGGATCGGCACTTTGGCCAGGCTGGCAATCAGGGAAATGCCGGATTTGAAAGAATTCTCATCTTCTCCGATTGCTCCCTGTGGAAACAGCTCCAACGCAAACCCTTCTTTCAGAACTGCCACGCAGTCCTTGATCGCTTTTGTATCCGTAATGTTC
>JAGCAK010000042.1 GCA_017652745.1 Lachnospiraceae bacterium | reverse complement strand
TTTATCCAGCGCATTGTGTCTTCCGATATCCGATGCGGTAAAGACAAGCTCCCCTTTATACATCAGATAGCAGGAATGCGTGCCAAATGTTTTTTTATGCAGGTCTGTGTCATGTGCAAAATACTCACTCAGGCGGAATACATCCTCTCTCTTCCACGTATGTTCCGGCAGTTTTTCTGTTTTTATAACACTTGGTTTTAAATAGATCCGGTTTCCTGTGCAACAGGTTGGCTCGGGACGATCTGACTCTAACAGTTCTACCTCTCTGTTCAGAAAAACCCTCGCCCTGCTGGCCTCCTCACAGATGTATAATTTATTCACGTCAGCCATATCTTCGATAAAGCCTTCCGTTATCAGTCTTCCTATCACAAACTCAGAAAGATATTCCGGCACGCAGACCAACCTGCCCGCCAGTTCTTCATTGACAAAGAGGTCCATCTGATGCTCGATGATCACCATCTTTTCCGCTTCCTGCTGTGTCCCGTCCGGCAGATATTTCCGGGTGGCGATCACTTTCATATACTCTTGTCCAGTAAAACGATTATCAATCATGTGCATTTCCTCCACATGTTTTATTATGTGTATCTTATCACCCAAAGCTTAAAGGTGACAAGGGGACGCTTTACCATACTTGTCACAGAAATAGGAAACAGGTATAATGGCAAAGAATTAAGGGGCATTAGCGCAGTTGGGAGCGCGCCACACTGGCAGTGTGGAGGCCACGGGTTCAAGTCCCGTATGCTCCATTTAAAAAGCCCTGGAATCACCGTTGTTTCCAGGGCTTTTTATGACCAAAATCATCTTTCTTTTGTCATAGCCATAATTGTGCTGCTACTTTTGTGACCAAGGTTATTCCTTTTTCCTCTTGGTCATAAATTAAAAAAGGGTTTTATGACCAAAACCGCTCTTTTGTTCTCCCTGGTCACAAAGTGAAAAAAGATTTTATGACCAAACCCGTTCTTTTATTCTCCCTGGTCACAAAGTGAAAAAAGATTTTATGACCAAAAGGATCGTTTTATATCTCTTGGTCATATTTGTGCCAATTTTTATTATGACCAAAATCGTTTATTTTTCACTCTTGGTCATAATTCAAAAAAGTGTCTTGTGACCATATGGTTTATTTTGTCATTTTGGTCATAATCAGGCGATAGTTGCCCTAAATCCTCAAAAAAAGGCTTCCCGATTTCTCGGGAAGCCTTGATTTTATTAGCTTTGTTATTGATTACTCAATAATTGTAGCAACTTTGCCTGAACCGACTGTACGTCCACCTTCACGGATAGCGAAGCCAAGTCCCTGCTCCATAGCGATTGGATGAATCAGCTCAACAGTGATCTCTACGTTATCACCAGGCATGCACATTTCTGTTCCTGCCGGAAGGTTGCAGACACCAGTAACGTCAGTTGTTCTGAAGTAGAACTGTGGTCTGTAGTTGTTGAAGAACGGAGTATGACGTCCACCTTCATCTTTGGTTAAAACGTAAACCTGACCTGTGAATTTCTTATGGCAGGTAACGCTGCCTGGTTTTGCGATAACCTGGCCACGCTCGATCTCATCACGGTTAACACCACGAAGAAGAACACCAATGTTATCACCAGCCTGACCTTCGTCAAGAAGTTTACGGAACATTTCAATACCAGTAACAACGGTCTTTCTGATATCTTCATGGATACCAAGGATTTCAACTTCTTCCTGAACATGAAGGACACCACGCTCAACTCTACCAGTTGCAACTGTACCACGGCCTGTGATCGTGAATACGTCCTCGACTGGCATCAGGAACGGCTTATCTGTCTCACGTACTGGATCTGGAATGTATTCATCAACAGCTTCCATAAGCTCGATGATCTTGTCTCCCCACTCGCCGGAGCAATCTTCCAGAGCTTTCAGAGCAGAACCTCTGATAACCGGAACATCATCGCCAGGGAAGTCATACTCGTTCAGAAGGTCTCTGATATCCATTTCAACGAGCTCTAATAACTCTTCGTCATCGACCATATCACATTTGTTCATGAATACTACGATATAAGGAACACCAACCTGACGAGCCAGCAGGATGTGTTCTTTGGTCTGTGCCATAACACCGTCGGTTGCAGCAACAACCAGGATAGCGCCATCCATCTGAGCAGCACCGGTGATCATGTTCTTGACCTCATCCGCATGTCCCGGGCAGTCAACGTGTGCATAGTGGCGGTTTGGTGTTTCATACTCAACGTGTGCAGTGGAGATTGTGATACCACGTGCTTTCTCTTCCGGAGCTTTGTCGATGTTGTCGAATGCAACGAATTCACCAAGACCATATCTCTCATGAAGAGTTTTTGTAATAGCTGCAGTTAATGTTGTTTTACCATGGTCAACGTGTCCAATGGTACCAATGTTGCAGTGCGCTTTTGTTCTTTCGAATTTAGCTTTTGCCATTTTGTAAATCCTCCTTGATTTGCTTACCCATTACGGGCCTTGTGTTTCCCCTTTAACCCATAACGGGCCAAGTTTCTTTGTAAAAAGGCTAAATTGAATTATATGTTATTTTTCCTATACTTTCAAGCGATATTTGCTATCTTAGTTAGCCTTTGTTGTAACAATTTTATCCTGAATATTTTTCGGAACTCTTTCGTATCTCTCGAAAAACATCGAATAGTTTCCACGACCCTGTGTTTTGGAACGAAGGTCGGTTGCGTATCCGAACATTTCTGCCAGCGGGACCAGACCTCTGATCATCTTGCCGCCGCCGATGTCTTCCATGCCCTCGATACGACCACGCCGTCCATTGATATCGCCAATGACGTCGCCCATGTAATCTTCCGGAGTCGTAACTTCTACTCGCATGATAGGCTCCAGAAGGACCGGATCAGCTTTTGCCATAGCATCTTTGAATGCCAGGGATCCGGCAATGTGGAATGCCATTTCTGAAGAGTCGACTTCGTGGTAGGATCCGTCAAATACCGTAGCTTTGACACCGAGAACCGGGAAGCCTGCGATGACGCCGGCCTTTGCAGCCTCTTCGATACCTTCACCAACTGCAGGGATGTACTCTTTCGGAATAGCTCCACCGACAACTTCTGATACGAATTCGAACGTTTTCTCTGCGTTCGCATCCATCGGCTCGAAACGGACTTTACAATGACCGTACTGTCCGCGGCCGCCGGACTGCTTCGCATATTTGCTGTCAACTTCAACCGTCTTGGTAAACGATTCTTTATATGCAACCTGAGGAGCACCAACATTTGCTTCGACTTTGAACTCTCTCAAAAGTCTGTCGACGATGATCTCCAGATGGAGCTCGCCCATACCGGCGATGATGGTCTGTCCGGTCTCTTCGTTCGTGTATGCACGGAAGGTCGGATCTTCTTCTGCCAGTTTTGCAAGTGCTTCGCTCATCTTGCCCTGACCAACTTTGGTCTTTGGCTCGATTGCAACTTCGATAACAGGCTCCGGGAATTCCATGGATTCCAGAATGACCGGATGTTTTTCATCACAAATCGTGTCACCTGTTGTTGTGCCTTTAAATCCAACAACTGCAGCAATATCACCAGCATATACTTTGTCCAGCTCTGCTCTGTGGTTTGCATGCATCTGCAGGATACGGCCTGCTCTTTCCTTCTTGCCTTTTGTTGCATTAAGGATATAAGAGCCTGCGTTCATCGTTCCGGAATAAACACGGATATATGCAAGTTTGCCGACGAACGGGTCTGTCATGATCTTGAATGCAAGAGCTGCGAACGGTTCTTCATCGGAAGAATGAACTTCGATCGGTTTGCCATTGTCATCCACACCTTCGATATCAGGGATATCCGTTGGTGCCGGCATATATTCAATGACTGCATCCAGAAGTTTCTGGACGCCTTTGTTTCTGTATGCTGTTCCGCAGCAAACAGGAACGATCGTTGATTCACAAGTTCCCTTACGCAGAGCTGCTTTGAGTTCTTCTGTCGTAGGAATTTCATCCATCAGGAACTTTTCAGTCAGATCCTCATCCAGTTCACAGATCTTTTCGATCATGTCTGAGTGATACAGTTCTGCATCGTCCTGCATGTCCTCAGGGATATCCGTAATGGTGATGTCCTCACCTTTTTCATCGTTATAGATGTAGGCTTTCATTTCGAACAAGTCGATAATGCCTTTAAACTGATCTTCTTTTCCGATCGGCAGCTGAATTGGAACAGCATTCTTGCCCAGACGGGTCTTGATCATATCAACGGCATTATAGAAATCTGCACCCATGATATCCATCTTATTGATGAATGCCATACGCGGTACATTGTACTTGTCTGCCTGCCTCCATACATTTTCGGATTGCGGTTCTACGCCGCCTTTTGCACAGAAAACACCTACAGCTCCGTCAAGCACTCTAAGAGAACGCTCAACTTCAACTGTAAAATCAACATGTCCCGGGGTATCAATGATATTGATCCGGTGCTCTAAAGCACCTGGTGCCGGTTTGTTCTCTTTTTGAAGAGTCCAATGACACGTTGTGGCTGCGGAAGTTATTGTAATACCTCTCTCCTGTTCCTGCTCCATCCAGTCCATGGTGGCAGTGCCTTCGTGAGTATCCCCAATCTTATAATTCACTCCGGTGTAATAAAGGATACGTTCCGTAAGCGTGGTCTTACCAGCGTCAATATGCGCCATAATACCAATATTACGCGTACGCTCCAGTGGGTAATCTCTTCCAGCCAAAGTATTTCCTCCTTACTAGAATCTGTAATGTGCAAATGCTTTGTTTGCCTCTGCCATTCTGTGCATATCTTCTTTTCTCTTCACAGATGCGCCTGTTTCATTTGCAGCATCCATGATCTCATTTGCAAGTCTTTCTTCCATTGTCTTCTCAGATCTTGCGCGTGAGAAATTGGTCAGCCAACGAAGACCTAATGCCTGGCGTCTTTCCGGGCGGACTTCAATAGGAACCTGGTAGGTTGCACCACCGATTCTTCTGGCTTTGACCTCTAATGTAGGCATAACGTTGTTCAGTGCTGTTTCGAATACTTCAAGAGCAGGCTTTCCTTCCTTCTCTTCGATTCTTGCAAACGCACCGTAAACGATTTTCTGCGCTACGCCCTTCTTACCATCTAACATAATGTTATTGATAAGCTTTGTTACTACTACGCTCCCGTACAGCGGATCCGCCAATACGTCTCTTTTTGGGGTATGTCCTTTACGTGGCACGTTTCTTCCCTCCTTAACTACAAAATTAAATCATCGGTACTCACTTTTTGTGTCGGTGCCATCGGACAAGGATTTAAGAATTGATTATAGAATAATATGTCTAAAGAATTTCTTCGATCGATTGTCTTTCGGCAACCATCTTCAATTGTAAGTAAAAATCAGAAATTACACTTTACTTTTTAGGTCTCTTTGCGCCGTATTTGGAACGAGCCTGTCTACGGTCTGCAACGCCTGCAGTATCCAGTGTGCCTCTGATGACATGGTATCTGGTACCTGGTAAGTCCTTAACACGACCGCCGCGGATCAACACGACGCTGTGCTCCTGAAGGTTATGTCCTTCGCCAGGAATATACGTGGTAACCTCGATGCCATTGGAAAGACGAACTCTGGCGATCTTTCTAAGAGCTGAATTCGGCTTCTTAGGTGTTGCGGTCTTAACTGCTGTGCAGACACCACGCTTCTGCGGTGATGGTGCATCCGTTGCTTTTTTGCGAAGAGAGTTGAAGCTCTTCTGCAGAGCCGGAGCAGTAGACTTTTTCACAGATGTCTGTCTTCCTTTTCTGACTAACTGATTAAATGTCGGCATATTATTCTCCTTTCGTCATATTTTTTGAGTATCCGGAAATGAATCCCGATCCTCTAATTGCGCACAAAGAAACTCGCGTTTTACGCGCGCCCGATTATTATAGGTAAACCAGCTTTTTTTGTCAACATTTTTGTTGAGGGAAAATCCTTATGGAACAATGGATCCAGTCAGGAAAAACACCCGCTCTGCTCCCGCCATTTTGAGTGCCTCCGCACAGGCGCTCAATGTGGAGCCGGAGGTAAAGATGTCATCCACTAAAACCACCCGTTTCAGTGTCTCCGGCAATTCCGCACGGAACACTGATCTGAGATTCACTTCCCGGTCGCCGGCGCCCAGTTCTTTCTGCGGACGGGTATAAGCCGTCCGGAACAGAACATTACAGACCACCGGCAGAGAAAGCCCGTATAATTGCTTTCCCCAATAAGAAATACTTTCTGCAATTCTTTCTGCCTGATTGTATCCTCTTTGCAGCTGCCGTCTGGGATGCAGCGGCACCGGTATCAATGCATCCACATTCCATATCCGCAGGGAGTCTCCCATCTGTGCAGCTATTTCGCAGCCAATAAAATCCGCGTTGTCCCGGCAGTTGCGGTATTTCAGATCGTACAGGATCTTCCGCGCATTTTCATCATGCAGAAGCAGCGAGCGGCCGCGGTCAAATACCAGCTTCCTCTTTTTACAGTCTTCGCAGTACTCGTCTTCCTCCGGAATAGGGCGGGAGCATTTCATACAGCCATTTTCACCCACAAACTGCAGCTTCGCATAACAGGCAGGACAGATAAACGGCGGCTCCTCGCCCTCTGTCAGTTTCTTTTTAAGGATCTCTCCGCAGACCGGACAGACGCGCGGAAATAAGAGCTGCCAGAAGACAGATCCTATTTTACGCATATTCAATTGTTTTGAATCATTCATGCCGAATGGCGTATCTATGACAGACTGATCAGCTGATCCTTCAATCCGGAATAACGTGTCATCTCTCGGATATTCCGGATCATCCGTTTCACGGTCTCCTCGCTGCCTACAATGCAGACGCATGTCTTGGCACGTGTGACGGCAGTATACAGGATATTCCGGTTCATCAAAAGTTCCGGTCCTGTTAAAAGCGGCAACACAACAGCCGGGTACTCACTGCCCTGCGACTTATGGATAGTGACTGCGTATGCCAGGACCAGTTCTTCCAACTGATCAAAACTGTAAATCACGTGCTTGCCGTCATCAAAGCAGACACCTACCATCTGCGTGTGCTCGTTGATCTTTTCGATCACGCCTATATCTCCGTTAAAAATGCCTTTGCCCGCATCATAAGCAAAACCCGTTTTGGTCCTCATTTCCCATTCCAGGTTATAGTTGTTTTTGATATGCATGACCTTGTCTCCTTCACGGAACATGTCATCGCCCACCGGGATCTCTTTCTTTCCCGGCTGCGCAGGATTAAGATTCTCCTGCAAGAATTTATTCATAAAGTTAATGCCCAGCGCGCCCTTCTTAGCCGGCGCCAGAACCTGCACTTCGCTCGCATCGGCTTTCACATAGGCTGGCAGTTTATCACGTACCAGTCCCAGGACTGCAGACAGGATGCTCTGCGGATTATCTCTTTTGATAAATATAAAATCATGGCTGTCCGGCCGCAGCTCAATCTCTTCACCGCGGTTGATCTTATGGGCATTCATAACGATGTCGCTTTCCTCTGCCTGCCGGAAGATCTTGGAAAGCTTGACTGTATTAAAGCATCCGCTGTCGATGATATCTTTCAGCACATTGCCGGCGCCTACCGATGGCAGCTGATCGACATCGCCAACCAGGATCAGACGGGTGCCCGGCCTGATGGCACGCAGGAGGGCGCTCATCAAAAACATATCCACCATGGACATCTCATCGATGATGATGACATCCGCCTCCAGCGGATTGTCTTCGTTCCGGTCAAACCGCGCGCCTTCCGATGTATCAGTCAGCTCGCCGGAAAGATCCAGCATGCGGTGGATCGTTTTTGCCTCCCAGCCGGTTGCCTCTGTCATCCGTTTTGCCGCGCGGCCGGTCGGTGCTGCCAGCAGGATCTCTTTATAATCTTCCTGAAAGTATTTGATGATAGAATTGATGGTTGTTGTCTTGCCGGTTCCCGGACCGCCGGTGATCACCAGCACGCCAGCATTGACTGCCTGACGGACCGCTTCTTTCTGCAGATCGTCAAGCGTGATCTTCTCGCTCTCTTCTACGCGGCGGATCTTTTCTTCAATCTCGCTTTCGTCCGTTTCCCCTTTCAGATTCAGCTGATGCAGCATCCGGGCAATGCCTGCTTCTGTATAGTAATAGGCATTATAATAAATGTTCCGGGTCTCATTCTTGACGACAATCTTCCGCTCGATCGCCAGATCCATAATATTGCGGCGGATGTCACTCTCTTCGATCATTGGGATATCATCCACAATAGGCGGCTGCAGCGTCATCAGCGTCCGCTGGATCAGGATCTCCTCCGGCAAAAAGACATGGCCTTCCGATGAAGCCGCATTGATCAGTTCGTACAAAATACAGCTGCGGATCCGAAAGTCTGAGTTAGGTGCGATGCCGGCATGAAACGCAATTTCATCCGCCTTCTTAAAACCGATGCCCAGAATGTCATCGGCCAGCTGATATGGATTTTCGCGGATGATCTGGTAGATCCTGTCACGGTACTGCGCATAGATCTTGACCGCCATCTTATTGGAAATGTTGAATTCGCCAAGGAACATCAGCGCTTTTCGCAGGTCTTTTTTTTCTTCCTGCTGCGCTGCGATCTCCTGCGCTCTGAAGAGGGTGATTCCTTTGATCTCCGCAAGCCGTTCCGGTTCTTCGTCCAGGATCCTAAGAGTGTCTTCGCCGAACTTCTCTACGATCCTGTGTGCGGTCACCTGACCAATGCCTTTGATGGCGCCGCTCCCCAGATACCGTTCGATGGCGTACACGTCTTCCGGTGCGATCAGCTCCGCATGATCGATCTTAAACTGCTCTCCATACGTCGGATGGAAGACAAACTCCCCGGTGAAGTTCAGATATTCGCCTTCTTCTATGAATTGAAAAACGCCTAC
>JAGCAK010000041.1 GCA_017652745.1 Lachnospiraceae bacterium | reverse complement strand
CTGCATTGTTCCTTATGTACGGGGAAGAGAAAGAAGCCGGGAAAAAGAAGAGATTTTAAAGGAAATCAGGGCCCTTGCTGACGATGGAGTAATTGAGATCATGCTGCTTGGACAGAATGTCAATTCCTATGCCTATGGTTTTCCGCGGTTATTGGAAGAGGCTGCACAGATTCCTGAAATCAAACGAATCCGGTTTATGACATCACATCCAAAAGATCTTTCCGATGATCTGATCCGGGTGATCAAAGAAAATAAAAAGATTGCAAGACATATTCATTTGCCGCTTCAGTCGGGAAGCTCCAGGGTTTTAAAGGAAATGAACCGGCATTATACCAAAGAAGGATATCTGGCGCTTGTAGATAAGATCCGCAGCGAGATCAAAGACATTTCCATTACAACGGATATTATTGTTGGTTTTCCGGGAGAAACGGAAGAAGATTTTCAAGATACCCTGGATGTTGTCCGTAAAGCTAAATTTGAGAGTGCTTTTACTTTTATATATTCAAAAAGAAGCGGAACAAAGGCTGCGTTAATGCCGGATCAGATCCCTCGTGATGTGGTAACTGACCGTTTTAACCGGCTGCTTGCATTGGTAACAGAAGGAGCTGCCAAGCAGACTATGCGTTATACCGGTCAGGTAGAAGAAGTTCTCATTGAAGAGAGCAATCAAAAAGATCCTTCGTTTTTAACGGGTCGTATGTCAAACAACTCATTAGTCCATTTTAAAGGTTCCAAAGACCTGATTGGTACGATGGCTAATGTCCATCTGGATGAAGCAAAAGGTTTTTATTATTTAGGATCACTTATATAAACGGGAGTAAACGATGGCTTTATCGCCAATGATGACAAAATATCTGGAAACGAAAGAGCAGTATCCGGACTGTATTCTTTTTTACCGCCTGGGTGATTTTTATGAAATGTTCTTTGATGATGCCCTGACGGCATCCAAAGAACTTGAGATTACGCTGACTGGAAAAGACTGCGGTCTGGAAGAACGGGCACCGATGTGCGGCGTTCCTTATCATGCTGTTGATGCTTACCTCAACAAACTCGTTTCAAAAGGTTATAACGTAGCCATTGCGGAGCAAGTGGAAGATCCTAAGCTTGCAAAAGGGCTGGTGAAAAGAGAAGTGATCCGCGTGGTCACTCCTGGTACTAATATCAATCCGCTTTCCTTAGACGAAGATAAAAACAATTATCTGATGTGTATTTATTATGCATCTGAGTATTTTGCTGTCTCATTTGTCGATATTACTACAGGCGAATTTCTGACTACCACTATCTCTTCATTGTCATCACTAATGGATGAGATCAACAAATTCCCTGTAGCAGAGATCATTTCCAATCATTCTTTTGCTATGTCCGGTGCAGATCTGGGCTATTTAAAAGATAAACTTGGCATTACGTTTTATACTGTAAGCGATGCTTATTTTGACCAGAAAGACAGTGTAGATCTGATCAAACAGCATTTTCATGTGATCGATCTGTCAGGTCTGGGATTGAATGACTATCCGCTCTGCATTCCATGTATTGGAGCTACCTTACGTTATTTGTATGAAACGCAGAAAAATGGATTGGATTTTCTGAATAAACTGACAGTCTATTCCACAGGGAAGTATATGATCGTCGATTCTGCTGCCCGCAGGAATCTGGAATTAACAGAAACAATGCGGGAAAAGAATAAAAAAGGTTCCCTGTTATGGGTTTTGGATAAAACAAAAACGGCAATGGGCGCCAGAGCACTGCGCTATTTTATCGAACAGCCTTTGGTAGACAAAGAAGAGATCCTTTTGCGGCAGGATGCTGTAGCAGAATTAAATGAATCTCTGATCGATCGCGATGAATTACGGGAATATCTGAATCCTATCTACGATCTGGAACGACTTCTGGCTAAAATCTCTTATCATTCTGCTAATCCGCGTGATCTGGTTGCATTTAAGAGTTCACTTAAAATGCTTCCGGCGGTAAAGTACTGCATACAGAAATACCACAGCCGTTTATTAACGCAGCTGTATCAGGATCTGGACTGTCTGGAAGACCTGGAGAAACTGATCGATGATGCAATTGTTGAAGAACCGCCTCTTTCTATTAAAGACGGCGGGATCATCAAAGAAGGGTATTCCGAACAGATCGACACCTTGCGTAAATCAAAATTTGAAGGAAAATCATGGCTGTCGGAAATTGAAGAGAAGGAACGTAATGCAACAGGTATCAAAACGCTGAAGATCAAATTCAATAAAGTATTTGGCTATTATATTGAAGTAACCAATTCTTTTAAAGATAAAGTACCTGATCGTTATATCAGAAAGCAAACGCTGGTCAATGCAGAACGTTATATTACAGAAGAGCTAAAAGAACTGGAAGATACCATTCTTGGTGCAGAAGAAAAGCTATTCGCGCTGGAATATGATCTATTCAGCGATATCCGTGATCAGATCTACGGTGAGATACAGCGAATCCAAAAAAGTGCATCTGTCATTGCAAGGATCGATGCCTTTGCTTCCCTTGCATATGTAGCTGAGCAGAACCATTATGTACGTCCACAGATCAATGACGACGGGATCATCCATATCAAGGATGGCCGTCATCCTGTCGTGGAAAAGATGATGGAAGAAGGCACCTTTATTCCAAATGATACTTATTCTGATCAGGATGAAAACCGGGTATGCGTCATCACCGGCCCGAATATGGCAGGTAAATCCACTTATATGCGTCAGCTGGCATTAATCGTTTTAATGGCTAGTATTGGCTCTTTTGTTCCTGCATCCTGGGCTTCTATCTGTACTTGTGACCGCATCTTTACCCGTGTTGGAGCCTCCGATGACCTGGCATCAGGACAGAGTACATTTATGGTAGAAATGACAGAAGTCGCCAATATCCTTCGTAATGCTACTGAAAAATCTTTAGTCATTCTTGATGAGATCGGAAGGGGCACATCTACCTATGATGGCCTTAGCATTGCCTGGGCTGTGATCGAATATATTGCCGATAAGAAAAAATGCGGAGCGAAAACTTTTTTCTCCACACATTATCACGAGTTGACAGAACTGGAAGGCCATATTGACGGCGTTAAGAATTACTGTATCAGTGTAAAAGAACAAGGAGATAACATTATATTCCTCCGAAAGATCATCCGCGGAGGCGCAGATAAGAGCTACGGCGTCCAGGTTGCGGCATTAGCAGGTGTTCCTGATCCAATTATCAAACGTGCAAAAGAGATCGTAAAACAGCTGTCTTATGCAGATATTACTATCAACAAAGAAAATCAGATCATTCATACAGAGAGAGCAGAGGAAGAAGCAATCATGCCGGAAGAGAATGAAACGGAAAACTATATCCGTTCCCTGGATCTGGATAAGCTTTCACCGATTGAAGCTATCAACATTTTATATGATTTGAAAAACAGATTATGACGGAAATACATATTTTAGATCAATTAACAATCGATAAAATCGCTGCCGGAGAAGTGGTGGAGCGTCCTTTGAATGTTGTCAAAGAACTGATGGAAAACGCCATTGATGCTAACGCGACAAGTTTATCGGTAGAAATAAGGGATGGCGGCACTTCCATGATCCGTATTACAGATAATGGCGTCGGTATTGATAAAGAGCAGATTCAAAAAGCTTTTTACCGTCATTCAACCAGTAAGATCAGCAGTGCTGATGATCTGTCGTTTGTCACTTCGTTGGGATTTCGTGGAGAGGCTCTTTCCAGTATCGCTGCTGTATCCAAAGTGGAGCTTTGTACTAAAACAAAGGAATCTATGACCGGTACTATTTATAAAATTAGCGGCGGAAAAGAAATCTCTATGGAGGATGCAGGTCTTCCGGATGGAACGACCGTCATTGTCAGAGATCTTTTCTACAATACCCCTGCCCGTTTAAAATTCTTAAAAACGGCACAGACGGAAGCCGGATATATTCAGGATATGGTCAATAAAATAGCACTATCTCATCCGGAGATTGCCATTAAACTGACCAGTAACGGGGCAGTCCGTTTATCAACCAGCGGGAATGGCGATCTGAAAAGTACTATCTACGCTGTTTTTGGACGTGATATCACATCTCATTTGTTATCTGTCGATGGTGTATATGATACTTTATCTGTAAATGGCTATATTGCTGCGCCGGAAATAGCCCGATCCAACCGCAATTTTGAACTGTTCTTCGTAAATGGAAGATATGTAAAAGATCCGGTTTTAAGCAGTGCTGTAGAAGAAGCGTTTCGTGGTTACCAGATGAAAGGGACGTTTCCATTTACCGTATTGAATCTTCGGATCGAGCCGGAATTAATGGATGTAAATGTTCACCCTGCCAAACTCGAGATCCGGTTTTATGATAACGAACAGATCTTCCTGGCTGTAAAAGATGCTGTATCTTCCGTACTTTACAAAAGAGAAAATATCCCTTCTTTTACGGTCGGTCCAAAAGAAGAAGACAAAGAACCCGTCTCTGTGAAACAATCTGTTCCGGAACCTTTTGAGGACAATCGTGTCCGTCAGATTTCTGTTTTTTCAGAAGAAAGCGTTTATCCTGTCGAGAATGAAGTACCTGTTTCTTTTGAACAGACATCGTTTGTTCCTTTTATCAGTGAAGAAGCCAGGGAAAAGCATCGCCTGATCGGTGTCATTTTTGATACTTACTGGATCGCAGAATATCAGGATTCGCTATTTATTATTGATCAGCATGCAGCACATGAAAAAGTTTTATACGAAAAATTTTTGGAAAACATCAAAAATGGCGTTCACTATTCACAGAAACTGATGCCATCTCTTATTGTCACTTTAACTCCAAAAGAAGTTGAGGTGCTGGATAGATTTCACGAGCAGTTATCGGAGTTAGGATTTGAGGTTTCCTCCTATGGCGGTAGTGAATATGCCATTTCAGCTGTTCCTGCCGATCTTTATACATTAGATGAATCCGAACTATTCCTGAGCTTTCTGGAAGAACTCACCATCCTTTTGCCATCTGTTTCTTCTGAACTGCTGTTATCCAGGATCGCGTCTGCTGCATGCAAAGCTGCAGTTAAAGGCGGAAACCGCCTCACTTTTACAGAAGCCAACGCTCTGATCGACCAACTTCTTTCTCTGGATAATCCATATAATTGTCCACATGGCAGACCAACTATCATTCAGATGTCTAAATCTGAACTGGAACGCAAGTTCAAGAGGATCTTGTCATGAAAAAGCCATTAGTCATTCTTTCCGGGCCTACTGCCTGCGGAAAAACTGCACTTTCCATTTCTCTGGCCCAACAGATCAATGCAGAAATTATCAGTGCAGATTCCATGCAGGTTTATAAAGGTTTTGATATCGGTACAGCAAAAGTAACGAAAGAAGAGATGTTGGGCGTTCCTCACTATTTGATCGATGAAATGGAGCCGGATGAAGAATGCAATGTTTTCGAATTTCAAAGCCGTGCCAAGCATTATATTGAAGACATTCACAGCCGCGGAAAGATCCCTATGATCGTAGGCGGCACCGGTTTTTATATCCAGTCAGTTTTATATGATATTGACTTTTCACAGGAGCCGGCTGACCGTTCCTATCGGCATCAATTAGAACAGCTGGCAGAAGAAAACGGAAGTCCATTCCTTCATGAAAAACTGAAAGAGATCGATCCGGATGCTGCAGCAGCTATTCATCCGAACAACCAGAAACGTGTCATTAGGGCCCTGGAATTCTTTCACGAGACCGGTTATAAGATCTCTGACCATAACCGCATCCAGCAACAAAAAGAATCTCCTTATCAGTTCGCCTATTTTGTATTGAACCGTAAAAGAGATATCTTATATGATAGGATCAACCAGAGAGTCGATCTGATGATGAAGAACGGCCTTGTGGATGAAGTTGCCCGTCTCCTGGATGAAGGATGCAGAGAAGACTATCTTTCCATGCAGGGATTGGGATACAAAGAAATCGTTCCGTATATCCACGGTAAATGCTCTTTGGAAGAAGCTGCAGACCTATTGAAAAAGAATACTCGTCATTTTGCCAAACGTCAGATCACCTGGTTTAAAAGAGAAAAAGATGTCTGCTGGATCAACTATGAGGACTTTTCATCGGATGAAGAGATGCTTGAATATATGATCAATTACCTGAAGGAGGCTAACATTGTTTCATTATCCTGACATTGATGACGCAATCATCACAAAAGCAGAACAGATAGAAGAAGACCTGAAGGAAGTATTCCACAGGATCGATGAGATTTCTGAGGCAAATCAGTATAAAGTACTATCTGCTTTTATCAAGCATAAAGTCTGTGAAGCAGATTTTAATTCCGGCTCCGGCTACGGATATAATGAAGTCGGCCGGGAAAAGCTGGAGAGCGTTTATGCTGATATTTTTCATACAGAGGATGCTTTAGTGCGACCGCAGATCACCTGTGGAACACACGCTCTTTATCTTGCGCTGAGCGCCATTCTGATTCCAGGTGATGAAATCCTTTTTATGTCTGGTGCTCCTTATGACAGTCTGGAAAAATCAATTGGTATTACTGAAAGCCCTGGTTCTTTAAAAGAACATGGCATATCCTACCAGATCGTGCCAATGCTGGAAGGTGCACAGTTTGATTTTGATGCCATCAGAAGCAATATCCGGGGAAATACCAAAATTGCCTATATTCAACGTTCCAAAGGATATGTAAACCGGCCGTCTCTTTCCTGTGAGCAGATCAAAGAAGCAGTAGACTTTGTCAGATCCATCCGTGACGATATTATTCTTTTTGTAGATAACTGTTATGGTGAATTTGTAGAAGTCCAGGAACCTACCGATGTCGGTGCAGATATCTGTGTCGGCTCCCTGATCAAAAACCCGGGAGGCGGACTGGCCCCGATGGGAGGCTATATAGCAGGAAGAGCAGATTTGATCGAACGCTGTGCTTTTCGTTTAACGGCTCCAGGACTGGGCAAAGAAATTGGCGGTGCTTTAGGTACTTTAAAATCATTCTATCAGGGATTATCCCTGGCTCCTAAGGTTGTAGCGGAAGCTTTAAAGAATGCACATTTTCTTGCAGCTATGTGTGAGGCTTATGGCTTTCATGCCAGTCCTTCATCGCATGATGAACACCATTGTATTGTCGAAGCTATCGATTTCTATGATCCTGATAAAGTCATTGCTTTTTGCCGAGCAATTCAGCATTCATCTTATGTTGACAGCTATGTGACACCGGAACCATGGGAGATGCCAGGTTACAATGATCCTGTCATTATGGCCAGCGGCGCTTTTATGAATGGGTCTTCTATTGAATTATCTGCCGATGGACCATTAAGAGAGCCTTATACCGTCTACTACCAGGGCGGCCTGACTTATGAGCATGGCAAATATGCCATCATGCGTGCGCTCACGGAAATAATGAAATAAACAACGGGGGTGTCTTCTTAAATAACCCTATAGAGGGCAGAGAAAGGAGACACTTATGAATAAAAAAATGAAAGAACTGCAGCCGGATAACCGGCCGGATGAGAAATTCCTGCATTTAGGACCGGCTGCACTGACCGAAGCAGAACTTCTTGCTATTATCTTGCGAACAGGTACCAAAGAGGAACATTCCGTCCAGCTTGCAGAAGAGATCTTATGCAAGAATGAGCTTTCTCATCAGGATATTCTAAACATCCTGAACCTGGATCTGGAGGATCTTCTGAAGATCAAAGGGGTCGGCATTGTAAAAGCTTTACAGATTAAAGCTGTAGCGGAATTATCGCTCCGTATTGCCACTACCAGTAAGAGGAAATCCCTTCTGATGTCTGATCCAAATTCCATTGCACAGTACTATATGGAACAGCTGCGTCACAACAAGAGAGAAGTAGTTGTTTTATTAATGCTGAATTCCGCCTGTGAGCTGATCAAAGACGAGGTCATCTCACAGGGAACTGTTAATTCTGCATTATTCTCCCCCCGGGAGATCTTTCTGGAGGCATTAAAAAACGAAGCTGTTAATATCATCATTGTACATAATCATCCCAGCGGTTCTGTACGTCCCAGCAAAAACGATATCGAGGGAACAAAAAGGATCAAAATGGCAGGAGATCTGCTTGGTATTGCCTTGCTGGACCATATTATTATCGGAGATAGAAAATATACAAGTTTTCAAGAATCAGGATTGATAAATCAATAAAGTTTGTTAAAATAATAGTATGAACATCGGGCTTATCGCGCATGATTCCAAAAAAGCGCTCATGCAGAATTTCTGTATCGCTTATAAAGGTATTTTGGGGAAACATGAATTGTATGCTACCGGCACAACCGGACGCCTGATCGAAGATGTAACGAATCTGAGTATTCATAAGTTTTTAGCTGGTCACCTTGGGGGAGGTCGACAAATGAGCGCTCAGATCGAATGCAATCAGATCGATGCCGTGATCTTTCTTCGTGATCCGGTCAAACAGCGTCAGAACGAGTTGGATTACGCCAGAGTATATGATTTATGTGACATGCACAATATTCCGATTGCTACGAATGTTGCTTCCGCGGAAATCCTGGTTATGGCAATTGACCGCGGTGATCTAGATTGGCGTAATGCATATAAATAATTTAAGAACACGGAGGTGGTTGACCCATGGTTAAGCTTGTTGTAGGGACAAAAGGAAAAGGAAAAACAAAGTATTTACTGGATAATGCAAATTCTGAAGCAAAAAGTTCAGATGGCGTTGTCATTTATCTTGATAAAAACACCAAGCATATGTTTGAACTGGACCGCAGTATCCGTCTGGTCAATGTAAATGAGTATCCTGTCCCTGATTTTGATGTATTAATGGGATTCATCTGCGGGCTGATTGCCGGCAATAATGATATAGAAGCAATTTATTTTGACAGTTTTCTCACCCTTACAAACCTGGAAGGGAAAGATGTAACAGAATCTATTAACAAACTGATCATCTTATCCGATAAGCTCAATGTTGACTTTATCGTCAGCCTTTCCATGGATGAGTCGGATCTTTCCGATGCTTTCAAGGAGTACGTCGTTCTTTCACTGTAAATGGCAAAGAAGAGCAGTACAGTCAGAACCAATAAAACAAGAAAAAAACAACTAAATATCGGGATCATCATCTGTATTGTGATAATCCTGTATTTAGTTGTTAATTTTTGTATCTATTTTTTCACAAACCGTATCTCTGTATATGAAGTTACTTCCGGCGCCACAGCCAGCAGATTTGAAGGGCAGTACAATGCGCTGATCCTTCGTGAGGAAACCGTTGTCCCATCTGTCGGATCCGGTTATGTTAACTTTTTTGTCGGCGATGCGACACCTATTCATGTTGGTCAGCAGACTTACGTGGTTGATGGTACGGGAGAAATTTCTTCCCGTTTGGAAAAAGCCTCAAGGGATCAATCTATTTTAAGTGCGGATAATCTTGCAAAGATCAGAAGCAGTCTTTTCGATTTCGATTCTTCCTTCCGTGCGGATCATTTTTACGAGATTTATAATTTCAAGTATAAGATCGAATCACAGATACTGGAACTCATCAACAGTTCCGTGTTTGAGAGCATTAATGCAGATTTGGCATCTATCGGAGAGAATTCTTATCAGATCGTTTCTTCTGATATTTCCGGAATCCTGCTGCATTATATTGACGGTTTTGAAGCCACCCGCCCGGAAGACGTTGATTCAACCGCGTTTAATAAATCTGAATATCAAAAGAAGATCATTAAAACGAATGACTTGCTGGCAGAGGGAGATCCAGTATACAAGGTGATCACTTCTGAAAAATGGAATCTTGTATTCCAGATTACCCATCCGGATGCCTTTGAAGGTATATCTAATATTGATATTGAATTCTTAAAAGATAACGTCATTGCAAATGCTGATTTTATGATGTTTACAAAATCCGGAAATACGTATGGCGTATTATCTTTGGATAAATATCTGATCCGTTATGTTACTGACCGTTTTGTACAGATCTCATTGATCGATCAGACACAAGAGGGTATTAAAGTTCCTAAAACAGCTGTCACAGAAAAACAGTTTTACACCATTCCGACTTCCTACCTTTCACAGGGCGGTAATTCATCCAACCGCGGTTTTAATAAAGAAATCTTTCTGGAAGACGGATCCACAAGTATTCAATTTGTTCCTGTGACATTTGCCCGGATCACGGATGATACCTGCTATGTCAGCACAGATGATTTTTCAGATGGCGATGTTCTTGTCATGAACGAAAGTGACAGCCGTTATCAGGTCGGAACAAAAGAAAATTTGAAAGGTGTTTTCGTTTCCAATGGCGGCTACGCAGTTTTTAAAACCATTGATATTATTGGCGAAAACAACAGTTTTTATATTCTGAATCCCGCCACCAGTCAGGTCAGCTTATTTGATCAGATCGTACGCAACAGTGCAAAGGTAAAAGAAAACGATATTATTAACCGCTAAACCATGATTAAAGAAAATCTCAAACAAGTATTATCTATTATTGAAGAAGCAAAAAAGGACAGCCCGTATCATCAGGATGTCACGTTAGTTGCTGTCAGTAAAACCCATCCTGCCGAAGATATACAAGAAGCGTATGATGCCGGGATCCGTGACTTTGGAGAGAATAAAGTTCAGGAATTAATGACCAAAATTGATGTCCTTCCACAGGATATCCGCTGGCATCTGATCGGTCATCTGCAGCGTAACAAAGTGAAATATATTATCGGCAAAACCTACCTGATCCATTCTGTTGATTCCCTGCGTCTGGCAGAAGAAATAGAGAAAGAATCAGCAAAACATGACGTCATTACCCATATTCTGGTACAGGTAAATGTATCAAAAGAGGAGAGCAAATCCGGCATTGAAACAGAGCAGGCTATCAATCTTATCCGTTCCATTTCTGAGATGAAACATGTCCAGATAGAAGGTCTGATGACCATTGCTCCGGAGGATGAAAATCCGGAAAATGTACGCTGCTATTTCCGTATGCTGAAAAAGTTATCACTTGACATTGATGCTTTAAACATTGATAATATTTTTATGAATTTCCTCTCTATGGGTATGAGTGGAGATTTTGTTGTGGCAATTAATGAGGGCTCGAATTTAGTCCGTATCGGAACCAAAATTTTCGGTGCAAGAGACTATTCAAATATGTAATAAAAAAGGAGATATCATGGGAAAATTCAGCGATAAGTTTTTAAATGCATTTATGAAAGGCGACGACGAGTACGACGACGATTTCGATGAGTACGATGATATCCTGGATGAGGATGAATATTTTCCAGAAGATGATTTTGAGGAAGTTCCGGCTCCGGCTCCAAAGAAAAAAGAAAGAGCAGTACCGGAAGAAAAACCGGCAAGATCATTTGCAAGACCTGCTAAAACTTCTTATCATTCAGGTAAAGTCGGACAGCAGGAGGTATGCGTTTTTAAACCTTCTTCCATCGAAGACTCCAGAGAAATCACAGAGACTCTGCTTCTTGGCAAAGCTGTGATCATCAATTTCGAAGGATTACATGTGGAAATCTCTCAGCGGATCATTGATTTCATTTCCGGTTCCTGCTATGCACTGGACGGAAACCTGCAGAAGATCTCCAACTACATTTTTATTGCGACACCTAATTCAGTCGATATTTCCGGAGATTTTCAGGATCTGTTCGGCGGTGGTGATAGTTCCTTTGATATTGCAGGATTCAAATCTCCATTGTTATAAAAGAGCTTGACCTTTCTCAGCTGCCTACCGGATTCGATAGGCAGCTGAATTTTTTAATCAGAACTTTTCTTAAGGAAACATATTATTTTGGATTACAAAAAAATCATTCGACAAAACATAATCATCCAGATTTTTTTATTTATCGTATTACTTGTTATCGACCGGTTGACCAAATACTGGGCTGTGCAGGTCTTAAAAGCAAAAACATCCATCGAACTGATCCCAAATGTTCTTGAATTCCGTTATTTGGAAAATAAGGGCGCAGCATTTGGTTTCCTGCAGAATCAGCAATGGCTTTTCTATATCATAACGGCAATCGTTCTGGCAGTTATCATTTATTTCTGGATCCGGGTCATCCGTCTTTCGAAAAGCTATATAACAATAGAACCAGAAAAATTCAAGAAAAAAACATTTATGGACCGTAGTTTTCTGAATTTTATTCTGGTGTTTTTAGCTGCCGGAGCTATTGGAAACCTGATCGACCGTATTGCACATTCCTATGTTGTTGATTTTATTTATTTTAAACTGATCAATTTCCCGATCTTCAATTTTGCTGATATCTGTGTCTCATTAAGTGCAGTCATATTGGTGGTGTTCTTTATCTTTATATACAAAGAAGATCCGGAATTTGTCCTGCTGGGCGGAAAGAAGAAGTAATGGGAAAGATCGTTTACCAGGTTTCACCTGAATGGGAAGATCTCAGAATCGACAAATATCTGACAGAGCAGTCTGAACAGTTATCCAGGAGCTATATCCAAAAACTTATTAAAGAAGGGCACTTGTATGTCAACGATCAGATGTGCCGTTCCAGTTACAAAGTCAAAGAAGACGATGTGATTTCTTTTGATGTTCCGGAAAACACAACGCTGCAGGTCGTAGCGGAAGATATTCCACTAGAAATATTATATGAGGATGAAGATGTGATCCTGATCAACAAGCCAAAAGGCATGGTTGTGCATCCTGGTGCCGGTCACTACACAGGCACTGTAGTAAACGCTTTACTGCATCATTGCAAAGACTTGTCTGGAATTAATGGAATTTTGCGTCCCGGAATTGTACATAGGATCGATAAAGATACATCCGGCGTCATAATTTGTGCAAAAAATGATTTTTCCCATAAAAATCTGGCTGATCAACTTAAAGAACATTCCATGACAAGGCAATATGAAGCCATTGTTTTAGGGAATTTTCAGGATTCAGAAGGAACAATTACCGGAGATATCGGCAGAAATCCAAAGGACCGGCTGAAAATGGCTGTCGTTACTAAAAATGGAAAACCAGCAGTTACACATTATAAAGTCTTAAATCAATTTGCAAAAACAGCATTTATCGAATGTAAACTGGAAACAGGCAGAACGCACCAGATTCGCGTGCATATGGCATATAAACATCATCCGTTATTAGGAGATGTCGTATACGGCGGCAAAAGCGCTGAATTCAAATTACACGGCAAATTAATACAGGGACAAACACTGCATGCGAAAACGCTTGGATTTAAACATCCACGTACAAATGAATATATGGAATTTACAGCGCAGAGACCTGATTATTTTAATGAATTGCTTGAAATCCTTGAAAAATAAACATTTTTAGTACTTGCATTTATTTCTCTAAATATGGTACAATGATGTCGTTAAAGTATTCTTTGAAGACAAGTTGTATGGACATATTATCAGGAGATATTATGAAGCTGCAGCAGTTAATGAGCTATGCAAGAAGAGCGATCGATGACTACTCCATGATACAGGAGGGAGACAAAATTGCTGTCGGAGTATCCGGCGGTAAGGATTCGATGGCTCTTTTATATTGCCTCAAAGGATTGCAGAGGTTTTATCCGAATCATTTCGAATTAGAAGCCATCAGTGTCGATCTGGGCTTCGGTAATATTGATTTTCAAAGGATAGAGGAGTTCTGTAAAGAAGTAGAAGTCCCCTTCTCTATTGCTTCTACCGATATTTCTACTATTGTTTTTGATGAACGGAAAGAGAAAAGTCCTTGTTCCCTATGCGCGAAAATGCGAAAGGGCGCATTCAACACACTCGCAAAGGATCACGGATGCAATAAAACCGCTTTTGGGCATCATAAGGACGATATTATCGATACCATGCTTCTCTCTTTGATTTTTGAAGGACGGTTCTACTCTTTTGCTCCGGTCACTTATCTTGACCGGATTGGTTTAACGCTGATCCGGCCTTTTATGTATGTCGAAGAGGCTGATATTATAGGATTTGCAAATAAATATGCGATCCCTGTTTTAAAAAATCCTTGTCCTGTCGATGGAGAAACTAAGCGCCAATATGCGAAAGAATTAGCCAATCAGATCCAAAGGGAACATCCTGGTGCCAAAGACCGTATGTTCACCGCTATTCTGGAATCAGTAGAATCGTATCAAAAAGATCGTTATCCATTGCAACATTGAGGTGTTTATTATGGCAAACAGAAGTTATCATGATCAGTTCCGTATTGATACAGACATGAAGTTAAGAGAAAAATGCAAAGAACTACCTGCTTTTGTTTCAACATATTTTCGTGGTATAGAAGCAACGACCTCTGCCAGAACCAGAATGGCTTATGCTTTTGATCTTAAAATATTCTTTACCTATCTGAAAAATGAAACCGGACTTGGCGGAAACAAAGAGATCACACAGTACCATATTTCCATTCTTGATAAAGTTACTCCAACCATCATTCAGGACTACATGGATTATCTGAAGGTTTATAACAATGAACAGGATGTAGAATGTACCAATTCGGAACGCGGATTAATGCGCAAGCTCTCCTCTCTCCGTTCTATGTATAAATATTTCTATCGCATGGAAATGATCAAGAATAATCCTGCTTCCATTATTCAAATGCCGAAACTGCATGATAAAGAAATCGTACGTTTAGATAAAGATGAAGTGGAAGAATTACTGGACGAAGTAGAATCCGGGAACAAATTAACCAAGCAGCAGCAGAATTTTCACGACAAAACCAAGGTCCGTGACCTGGCAATTGTGACACTGCTGTTAGGGACAGGAATCCGTGTTTCGGAATGTGTCGGTCTTGATCTGAATGACGTCGATTTTAAAAACCATGGAATCCGTATCACGCGGAAAGGTGGTAATCAGGTAGTCGTCTATTTTGGAGATGAAGTGGAGACCGCTCTGCTCTCTTATCTGCAGGAACGCAGTGCGATCATTCCTTTGAGCGGACATGAAAACGCATTGTTCTTATCTATTCAGAAACGCCGTATTACGGTAAAAAGTGTCGAACGTCTTGTAAAAAAATATGCAGGTTTAGTAACACAGGTCAAAAAGATCACTCCGCACAAACTGCGCAGTACTTACGGTACACAGCTCTATAAGCAAACCGGTGATATTTATCTTGTCGCTGACGTATTAGGCCATTCAGACGTAAATACAACTAAAAAGCATTACGCAGCAATGGAAGATGAAAGACGCCGTATGGCGCGAAATATGGTCTCTCTGCGGGAAGAATCGAACGACAATGTGGATTCAGAAAACTGATTTTTATGAAATAAAGCCATTTTCTCTCAGCCACAGAACACTTTTTTCCGGCTCATAATTTTCAATTGCAGCAGTAGCATCCGGGGTCAGTTCTTCTGCTAATGTCAGAAGAGCTTTCATATCAATGTTCCCATCACCCAGTGGCAGATGACGATCTCCCCAGCTGCGTTTTCCTTCTGCCGGTGCTCCAAAGTTATTATGTATATGATAATGAGAAATATAAGGTGCACATGCTTTTAACCATTCAATTGGCTCAATTCCGGAAAGATTTGCATGACCAACATCAAGACACATTCGAAGTCGCGGATCATCAACTTTCTGAAGGATACCCAGGATCAGTTCCGGTTCTCTCTCTGCGACATTCTCCACACAGATCGTAATGTTTTGTGGGTGCTCTTCCAGAAATCTCATCCAGAATTCCACATGCCGGTTAATGAACCAAACCGGAAAATATTCTTCTTCAATATAGTTCGCATGAACAATCATTTTAGATGCCCCAAACCGCTGGCAGTATTCCATCGTCTGGTCATAACGCGTTCTGGCAACTTCAACTACAAGAGGATCGATTGCCATAGGAAACATTTCATTATATGGAGCATGCAGAACCTTATCCTCTGACATGGATGCATTGTACTCCACATGAGGCAGAACATGATCATATTTTACGTCCATATTCTCAGTGATACAAAACTCTGCAATTTCAATTCCCAGCCCATTCTCTTTGGCAAGAGGAGCTGTTCTTTTTTCATAAGTTAGCTCTTCCCAGTCGCCATCCATATCTTCAGTAACAACATCTGCAATGGTAGAAATAAAATATTTCATAGATTGATCCTCTCGTTAAATTTTTTCTTAAAATTATTTTATTAGTTACTGCTAACTTTGACAATTATTTTTTGTTAAAAAAAGAAACTGCAATTCTTTCGAATGCAGCTTCTTTTTTGGTGAGATTGTATGAAAAATACAATTATTTATTCGTAATAAGTGATAAGTAATTGCATACCGGATGTGATGTTATCATTATGAAGATTGTTCATCAGCATAAGTTCTTCCACATATTCTTTGGTACTGCAGCCGGCAGTTTTGTATTCTCCGGCAATACTCCACAAGGTATCTCCCGGCTGAATGGTGATTGTTTTATAATATTTGTTCAGAGGAACGTTATCTGTTCCTTCAATAGCTTGCGCCTGATTTTTATTAGCAAATAAGATCACGCAAACAATAACGGAGATCACGATCAATGCTGTGATGAATCTTGCGATTTTTGCCGTTGCTCTGCTCTTTTTATTTCTTCTGTTACTCTTCATTTTTCCCACCTCTATGTGATATGAACGAATATCCAAACATCTGTTTGTCTAAATAATACTACCCAAACAAATGTTTGTCAATACTTTTTCCAAACAAATGTTTGCAAATATATGTTCGGTATGTTATGATAACGATGGTAAATTTAGTGTGTGGATCTTAGGAGGTTCCCATGTCAAAAGAAAAAATCTCAGCAAAGCAGCAGGAAATACTGGAATATATCAAGGCACAGACTTTAGCAAAAGGCTATCCGCCTACTGTTCGTGATATCTGTGAAGCAGTTCAATTAAAATCGACTGCTTCAGTTCACGCACATCTGGAAACGTTAGAAGAACGCGGTTATATCCGCAGAGACCCTACCAAGCCACGTGCAATTGAGATCATTGATGATGATTTTGCGTTAAACCGCAGAGAATATGCGCAGATCCCGGTTGTCGGACGTGTGGCTGCCGGTGAACCATTATTAGCGGAACAGAATATCCAGGACTACTTTCCTATTCCTGCAGATATGCTTCCAAATGATCAGATCTTTATGCTCCAGGTCAAAGGTGACAGTATGATCAATGCCGGTATTTTTGACGGAGACAAAGTGATCGTCCGTCAGACCTCAACAGCCAGAAATGGAGATATGGTCGTTGCTTTAATAGAAGATGGCGCTACCGTTAAAACGTTTTATCATGAGGGAGATCACATCAGACTGCAGCCTGAAAATGATGACTATGATCCGATCATCGTAAAAGATGTGGCTATTCTGGGTGAAGTCATTGGTGTCTTCCGTCTCTTCTGATCAATTGCTTTTAAACATAAAAAAACGCGCTGTCTCATAAGAAACAGCGCGTTTTATATTAGATAGGTACCCCTTACAGATCTGCAATTTCAACCATTTTGCCGTCGACCCAGATTCGTTCCAGATCGTAGAATAATCTCTGTTCCTGGTTGAAGACATGGATGATAACATCCTGATAATCCAGAAGGATCCAGTTTGCACTTTGATACCCTTCTGTGGATCTTGGTTCTACACCCATCTTCCCAAGCTTTTCTTCCACGTTTTCTGCTATTGCCTGTACCTGACGGCTGTTAGAGCCGCCGCAAATAATGAAATAATCTGCAATGACAGAAACATTACTGATATCAATGATCTTGATATCTATTGCCTTTTTTTCATCTAAAAACATAAAAGCATTTTTTGCGATTTCTTTTGCGGTCATTTTCCCTCCGTTAACTTCTTATAAAAATCATATGTTGCTCTGGTTGCCGGATCGATATCTCTGCCTTGTTCTTCCAGATATTCAATCGTGTTTTTTGCGATCACGCAGACGGCTTTATCAATATCAGTAAACGCCAACGTCTGTATCTCTTCAATATGTGGAATAATGTCATCACGGTTTGGCTCAATATAATCAGCCACGTAAATGATCTTCTGAAGCATGGACATATTTGGCATGCCTGTTGTATGTGTGCGGATCGCATCTTGTATCTCTCTATCCAATACGCCAAACTTATCAGCTGCAATCTCAGCTCCTAATTTCGGATGGATCAGAGAATGATTCTTATACTCGAATTCATTGAGCATGATCCCGTATTCTTCACAAAGAGGAATGCGGTCTTCATCCGGAATGCACTTTGCACAGTCATGAAGAAGTCCTGCGATCTCAGCTCTGTCCGGGCTGTCGTAATGGTACCGCATAGCCAGAGCGGAAGCTGTAAAAGCTACACTGATCGTATGCCAGTATCTTTCATAGTCAAGATCATCCTGCAGGATCTCCTGTATAAATGTAAAATATTCCAGTTTCATAATTTGCCTCTAGTCCTGATATAAATTGTGTTCCTGAATATATTCAATAACGGCATCAGGGGTAAAATACCGGATCGACATTCCATGCTTCACCTTATCCCGGATATCTGTAGAAGAAATATCAATATTCGGCATATAGAGATTATAGATCTTCGCACCAAATTTGTTTTTCAGATAATCGATCTGCTCAGTCAGTGCCTGGTTTTCAATATTTCTGCAGCTGGTCAAAAACTTAGCCATCTGAAAGATTTCTGCCGGACGATACCATTTTTCAATATTATAAAGCGTATCACTGCCGACAATGAAATAAAACTCATCATCCGGATGCTGAGTGGTCAGATCAATGAGCGTGTCCACTGTATAGGTCTTCCCTTCCCTTTTCAGTTCCATATCTGAAAACTCAAAATGAGGATTTCCTTCGATCGCCAAGCGTGTCATATTCTCCCGATGCTCGTCAGCGGCCATTTTATTCAGATCCTTAAAATAAGGATCACCTGCCGGCATGATCATAACTTTATCAAGGCCAAAACGGTCATAAGCAGTTTCAGCCAGGATCAAATGTCCATAATGAATAGGTGAAAAAGTGCCGCCTAATATTCCAACTTTCATTTTTCTTTATGTTTCTTTTTGTTATACCTGTAAAGCGTGATCTTCTTGCCCATGACCTGGACAACTTCACTCTTTGTTCTAACTGCAACCATTTCCGCAATCTCCCGCGGATCGTCAAAACAATTCTTTAAAACACCTATTTTAATTAATTCTCTGGCTTCCAATGCTTCGTCGATCGCAGCCGTCACTTCTGGTGTCAGGGATTCTTTCCCAACATTGATCAACGGATCTAAATGGTGAGCCTGAGCGCGCAGAGCTGCTCTTTCTTTACTGGTCATATATTAGTCCTCATAATAATCAAATTCATGCCCATAAACACGAACCGTATCGCCTTCTGAGATTCCCTGCCTTTTCAATTCATCCAGAATGCCCTGTTCACGCATGAAGTTCTGGAAGAAAAGAAATCCTTTCTCAGATTCCAGGTTTGTATATCCGAGCATTCTCTCAATTCTTGGTCCTTCCACACTATAAGTCTCTTCATCTACTTTTTCAACAGTAAACGGTTCGATCTCTGTGCTGTAATAATCATCCACATCAAACTCACTGGCAAACAGAGAATCATCTGCGTCTGTTTTCTGCAGCATCTCGTTCACATAATGCAGCAGTTCCTTTAACCCGCTCTTAGTAGCTGCTGAAATAGGAAATACCGGGACATTTTTATCAATAGCTCTGAGTTTTTCCAGGATGGATTCTTTTTCCTCTTCATCAAAGAGAAGATCCATTTTATTGGCAGCGATCACCTGTTTTTTACCAGATACCTTTTCACTGTATTTAGATAATTCCTGATTGATCGCAATGACATCCTGAACAGGATCCCGTCCTTCCACGGAAGCAGCATCTACCAGATGGATCAGGACACGGCAGCGCTCTATGTGCTTTAAAAACTCATGTCCAAGTCCAACTCCATCAGCCGCTCCTTCAATCAGACCAGGGATATCTGCAATAATAAATCCGGATTCTTCCAGATCTACGACACCCAGATTCGGATCAAGTGTAGTAAATGGATAATCAGCGATCTTTGGTTTTGCATTCGTAACAGCTGAAAGGAAGGTGGATTTTCCTGCATTTGGGAATCCGACAAGGCCAACATCTGCAATACTCTTTAATTCCAGGATCAGCTCCATTTCTTTTGCCTTGCCGCCAGGCTGCGCATATTTTGGAGCCTGCATCGTAGGTGTAGCATAATGCTGGTTTCCTTTTCCGCCTCTTCCGCCTTTCAAAAGGATATAAGGTTCGGAGGAATCTCCCATATCATGGATGATCTTTCCGGTCGATGCTTCACGGATTAAAGTTCCTTTTGGAACTTTTAAAACCAGATCTTCCCCATTTGCCCCGTGCTTACGTTTTTTTCCGCCTTCTTCACCCGGGGTAGCCGCAAACTTCCTTTTATGGCGGTAATCAATCAACGTGTTTACGTTTTCAT
>JAGCAK010000040.1 GCA_017652745.1 Lachnospiraceae bacterium | reverse complement strand
GATGTCTCTTTATTTGCCCTGCCAAGATACTGTCCGCAGACTGCAATGCCACCTGCGCCCATCGCCGAAAAAATATACTGCATTAAAATGCTGATGGAGTCCACCAGTGAAACGCCGGAAACAGCGGCATCAGATACCTGGGCGACCATCATAGAGTCCGCCAGTCCGACAGCCATGGTCAAAAACTGCTCCAGGATCAGCGGCCAGATCAGTTTGATCAGATCCTTATTGGAATAATCAAGATTTACGGTTCTATCACTCATCACATAAAGGCCCAGGACTTCCCCGGGCCTTGTTTTTGTCTTTGCATTAGGAAATAGTGCATCCCAAGCGTTTGTTTTTAGTCGTTCTTAATATGTACATCCATTTGCTGGAACGGAATAACGATCTTATTCTCGTCAAAAGCGGTTCTTACGTCATCCAGCAGATTGAAATACGCATCCCAGTAATCCGCACCTTTGCACCATGCACGCAGCGTGATCTTTACGCCATTCCCTGCACCGTAATCGCTAATACGTGCAAACGGTTCCGGATCCGCAAGAACCTTTTCCTCATTCTTGCAGACATCTAAAAGGATATTCCTAACCTGTACCGGATCATTACCCGCCACAGAGAATTCCAGATCCACACGACGCAGATCCTTATCAGAATAGTTGATGATCGTACCGGTAGAAAGTGCACTGTTTGGAAGGTAGATGGTACGGTTGTCCATCGTATGGATCTTGGTATAGCAGATCTTGATTTCCTCAACAACGCCCTGCTCTCCCTGTGCTTCAATAAAATCATCTACTCTGAATGGACGGGTAGCCAGGATCATGACACCGCCTGCCAGATTGGCCAGAGTTCCGTTAATAGCAAGACCTGCAGCCACGCCTACGGAAGCGATCAAAGCGGAGATGCCGCTGGTTTCAATTCCCAGATAACCGATCAGACAAATAACAACAAGGATCTTCAAAGCAATCTTGCCGACATAAATGAAAGTCCTGGTCAGTGTCTTATCATATTTCGGATTGTCCTGAAATTTCTTTGAGAATTTCTTTGCTACAAAGTTTATGATCTTAAACGCAATAAACAGGATGACCAGTGCGATAATGATCTTCACACCGGTATGTGTTGCCCAATTGATGACGGTATTTAAAAATTCCTGCATGATTCTCCCTCCTTTTTTCTTTTATTATACGCCGATAAAAATATATAGGAAAGGCTGTTTTTTTAACAATTACACTGTTAATTTCAGATCATCCTTCTTGATCCAGTTGATCTTACGAAGCAACAGAGATACCAGCCAGGAAATAATGGCCGGAACAATAAAGCTTACAACGATCAGCCCGATCCAGTCCATAGCTGTGATGGATGCTTTTACACCTGCAGCAATATCATTCGTCCACCCGGTGATCACACCAATCTGTCCGACAAATCCGCAGGTTCCCATTCCAGAACTGACGGCAGCGCCGTTCATCTGCAGATGGAAAACGCATGTCGCGATCGGTCCGTTAACGATTGCAGCGACGCATGCCGGAATCCAGATACGCGGATTCTTTACAATATTGCCCATCTGCAGCATCGATGTTCCGATTCCCTGCGAGATCAGGCCGCCCCAGCGATTCTCACGGAAACTGATGATGGCAAATCCAACCATCTGTGCACAGCATCCGGCTACAGCTGCACCGCCTGCCAGACCGGTAAGTCCAAGCGCTGCACAGATAGCTGCGCTGCTGATCGGAAGCGTCAGTGCAACACCAACCAAAAGTGAAACTAACATGCCCATCAGGAAAGGCTGCAGTTCAGTTGCCCACATGATCGCATTGCCTGCATAACTTGCGGCGATACCAATGTATGGCGCGATAAGAACGCTTAATATTCCACCGACAAGGATCGTTACAAGAGGGGTCACAATGATATCGACAGGTGTGACTTTAGATACCAGTTTGCCAAATTCACATGCTATGACAACAATAAAGTAAACGGCCAACGGACCTCCGGCTCCTCCTTCCGCACAGGCTGCCCAGCCAACTGCCGCCAGTGAGAACAACACCAGCGGAGGTGCATTCAGCGCCCTACCGATCGCTATTGCCATAGCCGGTCCCATAACGGCCTTTGCATAAGCCGCAATCGTTACCAGTATTGCGATATGGCCGTATACACCAATCGTATCCAGGATCGTTCCGATCAAAAGAGAGGCAAACAGACCCTGTGCCATAGCTCCCAATGCATCAATAAAATAACGCTTTGGTGAGAAGACGATATCCTGCTTTTTTAAGAATTGCTTAAACTTCATTTTGATTTCCCTTCATTTTGGCTTGAAGCCGAAGTTTCTTATTTCTGCATCGTATCACTATACACGTTTCTTCCTGTATTATCCAGTATTTTCTTTCTGTTTTTTTATCAAAAGGACCGCTTAAAAGCGGCCCTTTTATTTCCGTTCAAAACGGTTATTTTTAGTTCAGAAGATCCTCTCCAGGACCCATCATAGCAATATCAACGCAGGTTGCATCTTCAATGGTGAACAGTGCCAGTTTGCGGCCGCTCTCTTCATTGTAAATAGCCTTCAGATTTGGAGCCGCTTCCAGAGCCATTTCGGAATATTTCGGATCTGTTGCAAAAACAGCTTTTCCGGTGTAACGCATCCAATGTCCGTCTTTCTTGCATGCTACGATCTCGCATTTTGGATTTGCCTGCAGCTGTTTATAAACGTCTTTGAAATCGCCGATTCCAAAATATACTTTTCCGTCAAACTCAAACTTTGCGCCAAGCGGTCTTGCTTTTGGCTGATCTCCATCGCAGGTTGCTAAAAAGAATGTGCCGGTTTCATTTAAGAAATCAATAATCTTACTCATTTTACTCTCTCCTTTTCAACTAAAATAATGGAACCCCATATATTATCTTTCCGTAGAAAATAATACACCTTTTTCTGCATATTATTCAAGTATATTGCAATTCTTCTTTTCATCCCCGAATGCTCTGCCCTAACAAAACAGCATTGACAATTCACGGGCAGAAAGTTAATATACTATACGCACGGGCACTTAGCGCAGCTGGGAGCGCACATCCTTGACGTGGATGGGGTCAGGGGTTCGAGTCCCTTAGTGCCCATAGCGGTTTTATAGAGAAAGCCTGCAAACCAGTGGTTTGTCGGCTTTTTCTTTTTGGGAAGGCAAATGATCCGCAATTCATGCACAAAGTCGGATGGTTCCTTCATCAATGATCCCCACTGCTTCCAGAATATCTGTTACTTTTGTCACAGGAACGATCTCAATCTTATCTTTGACCTCCTGTGCCACGTCTTTCAGATCGTCCAAATTGGCACTCGGAATAAAGACTTTGGTCACGCCGGCACGTTCGGCTGCCATTAGTTTTTCCGGCAGTCCGCCAATTGGAGTGACCGCACCGCGAAGTGCCACCTCGCCAGTCATCGCAATATGAGGATCGACTACTTTTCCGCTAAGGAGAGAAGCTAATGCTGTTGTCAGTGTGACACCTGCTGACGGTCCGTCTTTTGGAACGGCTCCTGCCGGGACATGGATATGAAGGTCTTTCTCCTGAAGGATCTTGGCCTCTTCCGGAAGGATCGATTTCACAAGGCTCAATGCGATCTTCGCGGACTCCTGCATAACATCACCAAGCTGTCCGGTAATGATCAGGTTTCCTCTGCCTTCCGTCAGCAGTGTTTCTATATATAAGATTTCTCCCCCGACCGGCGTCCACGCAAGTCCGGTGACGACGCCCGGAGTCGGTTCCGGAAGTATCTCATTATGCTGTACCGGATGGCTCTCCATTTCTTCTTTCACCTCTTCCGGCGTGACGATCACTTTTTCTTCCGGATGCTCCGAAACCTTAACAGCCAGGATCCTGCATAAAGTATCAATATGCTTACGCAGACCGCGAACTCCGGCTTCCATGGTGTAGTCAGAGATCAGACTTTCCAATGCTGCATCTTCAATCTCCATCTGGTCTTTAGAAATCCCCATGCTTTCCATGGATTTTGGGACGAGATGGTTCTTTGCGATCTGCAGTTTTTCGAGCGGTGTATATCCGGTAAACTGGATCACTTCCATACGGTTTAAAAGTGGTTCAGGAATCGTGTCCGTTGTATTGGCTGTACAGATAAACAATACATCCGAAAGGTCATACGGCACATTCATATAATGATCTGTAAAGGTATTGTTCTGCTCCGGATCCAGCACTTCTAAAAGTGCGCTTGCTGGACTCCCATTATAGGATGCGGACAATTTGTCAACTTCGTCCAACACCATAACAGGATTTGAAACCCCGCTCTTCTGAATACCGTCCATGATCCTTCCCGGCATAGCGCCGATGTATGTCCTTCTGTGTCCGCGGATATCGGACTCGTCATGCACCCCGCCTAAACTGACACGGACATATTCTCTCCCAAGTGCTCTGGCAATACTCTTTCCGATACTGGTCTTTCCAGTTCCCGGTGCACCAACAAACAAAAGAATGGAGCCTGACTGCTGCCTCTTTAAGTTCATCACAGCGATCTGCTGAATGATCCGGTCCTTTACTTTCTTCAAGCCATAGTGATCTTCGTCCAAAATCTTTCTGGCTGCCTCAAGGTCGATGTGCCCTGCCTCCTCTTTTTTCCAAGAGAGGTTTGTGACAAAATCAAGGTAATCATAAAGGATCCCGGATTCTACACTTTCTTTTCCTTCCTGTTTCAGACGGTTCAGGACTTTCTCTGCTTCCTTGCGGGCAGTCTCATTCATTCCGGATTCAGCGATCTTCTGTGCAAACTTCTGCACATCGGTCACATTTTCCGGATGCATTTCATCCAGCTCCTTCTGCAAATGCTCTATCTGCCTTTTGATGGCAGATTCGCGGTACATCTGCTGATACTCCTTCTGCTGGGAACTGACAGCTTCATTCGTGATACGGCCGACTTCCAAAAAATCATACATGATCTTTTCGATCATCTCCGTCCTCTTCGCAACGCTGTCTTCTTCTAAAATCTTGTAGCGTTCTTCATTAGGAATCTTAAGCCAGGGACTCATCATGCATGCCGCAGTTCCGATTGTGCTGACCTGGTTAATATAGAATTCCGCAGTTGTCGCCCATTGAAACCCGGCGGCATATTCCCGCATTTCCTGAAGAAGATTTTTCAGTTTTTCTTTAATCGTGTCTTCATCCAGATCCTCGATATCGCTGCGTCTTGAGATCTCGAGCTGAATCGTGTGATCCGGATTGATCTCTACACTTGCAACATTAACACGGTAAAGCGTTTTGATCACCGTATAACCTTCCGGATTGATTTCCGTGATCGAGCCGGCAACTCCAACAGGATAAAAACTATCCGGTGCCATTTCGTGGAAATTCTCATTGTCCTTTGCAACGATCAGGATGACTTTTTCATTTACCGTAATGCCTTTTCCGCCCGAACATCTTTTCACTTGCTCCGTAGGGAAAAACAAGGTGGCATCCGGTGTTAAAATCATATTGTAAACAGGTACTACTAACATTTAATAATCCTCCATAAGTGAATATTCATTTACCTAAAGTGTTTTTTATTCCCTGTCACATGGGACAGGGAATGCGTTTTTTATACCAGCAGCAGGTTTTGCATCATCGTGACCAGTTCATCCAGCTGCACATTTATATCATATTGCATCGTACGGCGGTTCTGTGCCAGAAACTTGACTGGTGTAAACAAGACTGCGTAAAGGCTTGGATCGCTGTATCGCCTTAAGATTCCCAGCTCCTGATATCTATGGATCAGATTGAACACATCTCTGCAGCAGTCACTCTCCCTCACTGTCTGCGAAAGAGACGGACATCTGGAGCACTGCTCCACAAAACTGAAGACTTCTTCATGTTCCACCGTATAGGAAAAGATTCCTCTTACGATTGCTTCGATCAGTTCTGCTCCGCTCATCTCCGGCTGCATCCGCCGCATCAGATAATGATAAGACTGACGGGAATACTCACTGAACACTTCTGCCAGCATTTCCTCTTTATTGGAATAGTAAATGTAGATCGTTGCCGGCGACACGCTAGCAGCCTGCGCGATTTTTGCCACCGAAGCTCCATTGATCCCTTCTGTCAGGATAACATGAACGATCGCTTCTTTGATTCTCTGCTGCTTATTCAGGTCTCTGGTCCGCATATGTGCCTCGCTTTTATCAATAAAGGATTTCACAGTTTGTGCTCTTATCTCTACTCAGATTCTATAATAAATGAACATTCAGTTATTGTCAATATTTCTTATTAAGGAGCGGGGAAACAACAGGTTTCCCGTCCCTGTCTAATAAAGGGGTCAGTCCACCGGCATACCCACTGGCGTGAAATAAATAGTTAACCCCGGTTTCTTTATCTACCCAGATTTCCATAGTATTTAATGCACCTTGAGAGTACACTTTTTCAAATCTATTTTTGTCTTCCATTCGTTTTCCCTCCTTAAAAAGTTTCAACAACCTTCTTGGCATAATCGCACAATTGTACAGACTCCGGTAAACGGAGATATCTTTTATCCAAATCATGAGAACCAAACCTATAGCGGTCCAGCGCATCCGAATCCTTAAAAATCTTGTAAAGAGTGATCGTATCTATTTCAGAATCCTGCTTCTTGCTAATGGCGTGATATCCTTCCTGGTCATGTCTGTCATGCCAGGCCATGATGTCATAACAAGCCTGTTCAAATGCCAGCCCATTCTCCCCACAACTGCGTTTATAATAATTGGCCGCGCGCAGACCGTGCCCAACATCCAGGCTGTCATCAAAGCGTCTTGAATCATGATATACAGCAGTTGCCCCAAGAATACTCTTTTCCCGTTCGCCAAGACCTTTTTGTGCCGCTATAACAAGTGCAAACAGCAGTACTCTTGAACAATGGGCTTTTGTATGAACCCCACTCTTTAGACCGAATTCAACTTTATGATTCATAAAATCGATCCAGTAATTATATTCCGTTTCAATGATCTCAGGTATTTTCATATTGAGGATTATACCATATTTTCTTTTCTTTCTTGCCTTGGTTCAGATTAATTATTTTTTATCACTTTTTTCTCCTTATTACGCACCTAAGTGGAAAACTCAAAGAGCATATGCTACGATACATCACAGGAAAAAGTATTTATTTTAAGGAGGAGAAAGATGGAAAAACAGTTTGTAAATCTACTGGATGCGCCATATTCCCGGCGCGGTTCTTACTTTTGTTTTGCTAATGACAATCTGCGTGCAGACAATATCTTTGGCAAAAGCAGTCTGTGGCTTTGTAACTGCCGGAGCGTGGAATACGCAATGACAGACCTTACGAAAGCAAACAACTTTCGTCTGGTTCAGTTCCAGGCCGTAAAAGATAACGTTGCTCTGCCGTGCTTTCTAAACACAACAACGGAGGAAGTCATCATTGAAACCTCTTCCGGAGAGATCCGCTTCTGCATTGCAGATAAGAGAATGGTGATGGCTCATGGAGAAAATGGACTTGCACTGCGTATTCTGGCTCGTCCTGGCTTTATGGGTGGAGGAATCTCTGTTCCAATTGATGATGGTCTTGGCAGCCAGGATGTAGAATTTGGTCCTTGCAGGCTTCGTGTTACGGCGCTGCGCGGAACACTCCTCCGCACTCCAGGATGGCTGGAGATCACGCCGGATGAAAACGGTGTAGTCGAGGCTGCGTTTGTCGACTACAATTCCGACCCATTGCCGCGTAAGCTGGAAGATTATCCTGCTTATCAGGATGGCGTCGCATCCGTTCGTGATGAATTCGAAGAGTTTTGCAAACACGTTATGCCTAAACTACCGGAAGAATTTGAGCCGAGACGCCTTCAGGCTCTTTGGCAGACCTGGTCTCTGATGGTGGATCCGGATGATGAAAATGACTATAAACGACCAATGGTCAAGATGATGCACAGTGTTTTCGAGTCTGCCTTTGGCTGGCAGATGCCAATGCAGGCCGTCTTCCTGCACAAAGACCCGCAGCTTTCATGGGATGTTTTCTGCTCTTGTTTTGAATTTCAGGACCGCAACGGACGTCTGAGTGATTCTGTTGGTTTCAAGCATCTTCCTGGCAAAGCATCTATGAAACCGCCTATTCACGGTCTGGCTCTGCTCTGGCTCATGAAGGAAGGTGTCATCGACGCCGCTTCTCCTTCTTTAGAAGACAAGCAATGGCTGTTAGATCGCTTGATCGCATGGACCGAATATTTCTTCCGCTTCCGCCCGGGGAAAGGTACATTGTGCGCTTATCAGCGTGCACTGGAAACCGGCTGGGAAGATGCCCCACAGTATTTCCGTGTTGGCATGCCGCAGATCTGCCCGGATCTTAACACCTTCCTGGCCCTCAATCTGGAAGCAATTGCCCGTTTTGGTGCAACGATCGGTATGAGTGCTGATGCGCAGGAGACTTATCTGCGCAGGTCCAAACAAGTGATTGATGAAATGATAGAAACACTGTGGGACGGAGAACGTTGGTTCTCGATAAGCAAAGAGACAGGGGCTCGATCTGCCAACGACAATATAACTTTCTGTCTTCCGGTACTTCTTGGCAGCCGTCTGCCGAAAGATATTCTCCAGAAGACAATAGCACATCTGCTGCGCGAAGGCGGATTCAAAACGGAAAACGGCTACGCCTCGGAGGCAATGGACAGCCCATATATGCGTCATGGATTTTCTGCAGGCAGTGTAATTACCCCGACACATTTCTTTGTCCCAATGGCACTGGAGGACTGTGGTTATACAGAAGAAGCTAAAGATGCCGCACTCAGCTATTGCCGCACATTAAACCGCAGCGGATTCTTCCATATCTGCAATGCTCTGACGGGGCTCGGAGACCGTTCGTTGACAGCGTTTGGGGAAAGCCAGCTCTTCTGGTCAAGCTGGACCAGTTCCTGCTATTTCTTCCTTGCTGACCGTTATGGCAGATAAACAAAAAAAGGGAACCTATAAGAAAAGCCTATAAACGTTCTGTTTATAGGCTTTTTCATTGTTACTGTTCGGTATAATCCATAAGACTTATCTGTGCGTCGATCCAGGACTTTTGGGGAACATCATGGATTATGTCACCATCCATATAGTTTCCTATCAGGAACGGTGAAGCAGGATCATGCAGTCGGCTCTGTGCTACCACTTCAGATGCTTCTGCATTGGCATAGCAATATCTGCATAGATGCCTGCAGGTATTGTAAGCACCAATATCACAAGATAGATAGCAGGCACATTCTGCCCTGGCGCCTTTCCTTTTCGGAGCATTCAGATGCATACCGATGGCCTTTTCATAGTCACGGATCCGCATGCATCCGCTGCAGTCAGCACCATAGGGTGCCAACTCTTCGCCTTCTGCACATGGTTTGACTGTCATCCCATGCTCAGAAGCGATCCGGATAAACTCTTTCCCCAGTCTAAGGCGCTGTTCCTTTGTAACCTCCTGCACTTCCGGAAAGTTCCGCCTGACTTTCGGATACAGATCAATAAAACTGATGACTGCCGTTTCCGTATAACCTTCCAATGCAGCCGCGATCTGTGCAAAGGCACTGATATGGTAATCCTCTCCATATCGTTTGGAAATAAAAACCGGATCAAATCGCCAGCCAATGGAATGGATTCCGACAATACCGGAAAGCGTCTTGAAATCTTCAATCAGTTGATGCTTATCCGGCACATTGGGTTCAATATCCCGTCCGTACGGCGTGATCGTAACAAACCAGTACTGCCCGTAATCTTTAAGCAGTTCCATATATGGAAACATCGGTGCCGGATTCTTGGTACAAAAACCAATCACGTCCACAACTGCAGGATCAAGACGGTAGCGGCTGACCTGATTCGGATTGTAAGGATTGCGGACACAGACAAATCCTTCTTTCAGTCTGTTCGCAAACCATTGGGCATAAAAGGCGGGAATATCCGTTCTCTGTCCGGTGTTGATGATCATAGTTCAGATTTCATAGTAGCGGATATGAAGTCCATCCGCTTCCATACTGCCCTCTCCGGTAAAACGCGTTGAATGAAGGTAAGGAGCAAGTGCGGCACTATCTGTATAAAAAGTAGGCACCGTACGAAAACTGCTGCCGGGCTGCTGCGTATCATCATCAAACCATCCGTTATTTTCTACATAAATGTGAGCATCTGCGCCTGTACTGTCCTTTCCGGTCATCATATAACGGGCGGACATATGACGGACATGCGCAGCGTTTACTACCTGGGTGTCGACTCCGCATGGCTCTATGATCCCATTGAAAATATCACCTTTTACTGTGCCTTTAAAAGGGATCATTACAACTTCTGCGTTTTCTCCCTTCATTTTCAAAACCGGACCGTTAAAATCGATCTTCAGATCCATAACAAGCTTTTGTTCCATAAATGCAGCCGCCTCCGTATTACTTTCCAGCCTTTGTCAAAGTAGCGCCGGTGATCTTCTTGATATGGAATGGCGGATCACAAGGATTTAACCCCTCTACTTTGCCAAAACGTCCGCCGTAGCTTCCCATGCACTTCAAGCCCAGTGTTTGTCCGGACATATGACCTGCTACAAAAATGGCAAGCCGGTTGGAGTTCATCACAGGAATCTTTCCGCCAGGCTGGCAGTTTTCTAACGTCAGACCAGGCATGATGCCGCTCTCGGCAATCTCACGGATCTTACCCTGGGTTTCTTCATCAAATTCCTCCCAAGGGATGGCCTTATAATCAGCAATATAACGTGCCAGTTTCTCACGGGTGAAGCCGACTTCAGCAAGTTGCTGTGCCTCGCCCGGATAAAGGATCACACCGTAGGCCTGTCCCATCATTGCCGGAAGTACGCCGCCGTCGCCAAAGAACTTGGCTGCTGCATCAGTAGCCGCTTTATTTTTCTTTGTCAGGCCCTCCAGCATCGGATGTGCGCCAACAGCCTTCTCAGCGATGTTATCGATGTCGCCGTAAAGTCCTCTGGTCCAGAGG
>JAGCAK010000039.1 GCA_017652745.1 Lachnospiraceae bacterium | reverse complement strand
GGATAAAACCGACATCATGGCAACGGTTGTTACGAATGCCGGTATTTTGAAAACGGATGCAAGGATGGAGTTCAGTAAGGAGCATCCGACTCCAACGCCAAAAATAGAAAGGATCATCACTGCCAGACTGCCAGTGGCGTTATATGCCATAATACCAGCCGTTGCGCTGAAAAGCGTTGCCGCGCCAAGACTGATATCGAAGGATCCCAGTGTATAGATAAAAACTGAACCGGTTGCAACGATCGCAAGCACAACACCCTCATTAAAGATAATCTTCAAGTAACGGTCCAGCCGGTATCCCTTTGCAGATACCACCAGACAGAACACCACAAGCAGAACTGCCAGAACAACAAACGGCAGTACTCTTATGATGATCTCTCTGACTTTATATTTATCCAGACTTTTCTTTGTTTCTTTGTTTGCTTCCATTATTATCACCTTAAATCATGTACTTGATGATCTCTGCGTCGGAAAGATCTTCACTGCGCGCAAACTCTTTTTTGATCTCTCCGTCTTTCATGATCAGGATCCGGTCACTCATGCCCATCAGCTCCGGCAGTTCCTCGCTGATCATCAGGATGGACTTCCCTTCTTTCTTCAGTTCCATCATCAGCTGGTACATGGCCTGCTTAACGCCGATGTCCACACCTCGCGTCGGGCAGTCTAAGATCAGGATTTCACTGCCGCATCCGATCCATTTTCCGAAGACGACTTTTTGTTTATTGCCGCCGGATAATGCTGAAGTCTGCTGATTCAAACCGGAACATTTGATCGATAAATTGTCGATCTGTTCTTTGACATACTTCTTTTCTCTGCTGTCCAGAATAAAGAATTTTCCGACTGCAAAACGATCCAGCCCGGCGATTGCAATATTATCGCGAATGGATGCCGATAAATTCAGGCTCTCGATATCACGGTCTTTTGAAACATAACCGATTGAGTTCTTCATCGCCACAGGTGCCGAAGTGATAGCGGTTTCCTTTTTCGTAACCACTTTCCCTGCATCCGGTTTTCTTGCTCCGAAAAGAACTTTCCCGAGCGTATGCATGCCGCAATGAGAAAGGCCGCCCACACCGACGATCTCACCTTTGTGAAGCGTAAGGGAAATATTCTCGAGCTCGCCTTGAACGGAAACATTCTCAACTTTCAGTGCCACTTCATCCAGACTGGATGGAGTGAAGTCACTGCGGTAGTAATCCCCTTCCAGTTCTCTTCCGATCATCGATGTCCGGATGGCGTCTGCATCAAATTCTTCTTTTGTAAAGGTACGGATCATCTGTCCGTCTCTTAAGACGGTCAGTGTATCGCAGACATCCATGATCTCATCCAGGTCGTGAGAAATAAAAATGACCGCCTTTCCCTCATCACGGAAGCGATAGATGATTTGATACATCAGCTCTCTTCCATCATGAGATAATGCCGTGGAAGTCTCATCGATCACAAGGACCTGAGGATCTTTCATGACGACTTTGGCGATCTCAACCAGTTTGCGGGTCTGGAAATCCAGTGCTCCCATCAAATCAGAACCGGCAACATTTTCCACGCCGATATTGCGGAGTGCCTCTTCCGCTTTCCGGTTCATTTCCTTTCTGCGGATCAGACCTGACTTGGATCGGAACTGTCCCAGTTCGGCCAGGAACATATTCTCTGCAACCGTAACCCCGGCAATCGTTCCGCTTTCCTGCACGATCATCCCCACACCTTTTTCCAGTGCGTCGATCATGCTGGCCGGATTCCAGGCTTCTCCTTTGAAACACATTTCTCCGGAATCTGCTTTCTGCATACCGGCAGCAATGGAGGAAATCGTGGATTTACCGGAACCGTTTTCCCCGATCAGACCGCGGATCTCACCCGGAAACACTTCCATGTTGACCTGATTCAAAGCAACTGTGCTTCCGAATCTCTTATTGATATTTTGAAAAGTTAAAATTGGATTATTCATATTTTTTCACCTGATAACATAGTAAGTGGTAGAAAGAATGCGAACCATTTTTCCTTTTTTATCTTTACCTTGAATATTTATCCTTTTTTCCAAGATTCTTGCAAATAAGGCGAAAAAACCTCTTTTTATGCTCATAGACAGGATAAAAATGTGCATAGTGATGGAAACTTCGCTCTGCTTTTTATGCATTATGACGGTATAGCGTTTTCTTATCCGTCTTTAAAACCACATAATAAATTAAAGTGTTGACTCTTTTTCTTCCCAATCTTTGTTTTTTGTCTCGTTTTTATGAAAAACTAATCGCAAAACATTGATTTTTTATCCTGTTTTACATAATATGAGTGAAAAGTAGTCCGATTTGATCATCGTATTCGAAGGAGATCTCATGAAAAAGTATCAGTTTTCCAATTTCGACGAGCGCTCACCGATCAGCTGTACGGTCCAGACGATTGATAATACAGATTCCCATATCCATGATTTCTTTGAATTGGATATGGTCTTATCAGGCACCTGTAGTCTGTCCCACAATGACAGGATCTATAACCTGGAGCCGGATGATGTCTTCTCTATCGATCCGCACGAACCTCATGAACTCAGAGGAACGGACTGCGTTATCATCACTATTCAGTTTAATCAGACATTTTTTGAGAATGCCCTGTCGAATCCGGTTCACCCGCATTTCGACTGTAACAGCCGCGCCCACGGAAATTCAGAAGCCTACAATACGTTAAGACGCTTGATTGCCCGGATCGTAAAAAACACTGCCGACCAGCAAACTGGATATGAACTTCGTACCCGTGCGATGATCTATGAGCTGATGGATCTTTTCTATAACAATTTCCGTGTAGAAAGCAGTAATGCAAGAGATGTGAAAGGATACCGCTATGCCATGCGTATCTCACAGATCACGGAAATCATCAGCGAGCACTATGCGGAACCTTTCTCCTTAACCGATCTGGCGGATACCATCCATTTGTCCCCGCCCTATCTTTCCAAGTTTTTCTCACAACAGTTCGGTATGTCCTTCCTGACATATCTGACGCAGTACCGGCTGGGGAAAGCCATGCGGGACCTGTTGGCGACACAGAAAACCATCGAAGAGATTTCCGCAGATAACGGGTTCCCGAATTCCCATGCCTTTGTACAGGCGTTTAAAGGAAGCTACAATGAACTGCCGTCCGTATACCGCAGAAATGTGAGGAAACAGGAGTCCGCACAAACAGGATCACTGCCTCTGATCGAACAGCACGACTACCTGTCGGGATTAAAAAAATACCTGGATTCTCCGGTAGAAACCACTTTGAATGTACAGGGGATCAGCTGCTATATCCGTCTGAAAGGATCCGAAAAGGGATGGCGGCTTACGCATACCTGGAAAAAGATCCTGAACGTCGGCTCCGCTCCGGATCTGATGTTATCAGGCATTCAGGAAATGATCACGCGCATACAAAATGAAATCGGTTTTGAATATATTCATTTTTCCGGAATCTTCGCAGATGAACTGCGGGTCTGCCAGAAAAACGCCGATGGATCATTTTGCTATAACTTTGTCTATCTGGATGTCATCTTCGAT
>JAGCAK010000038.1 GCA_017652745.1 Lachnospiraceae bacterium | reverse complement strand
TTTGTTTCCGCTCGCCCTCAGAAGTCCATTCAGTTTTTCATTTCCACCACGCTTCCACCATCCGCGGCTCTCTATCGGCAAAGAGGAAAAACCTACTCACTCTTCATCAACGGTTTAATTGTTGCCAATTATACTCGCATTATTTCGATTGTCAATTCTTTTTTTTATTCTTTTTTCTGCAAAGAAATTTCTCTAATGCAGAACGGGTCATCTGGACTCGGCCAGTTCCAACACCAGGCGCTCTGTCTTTGCCCATCCTAAACACGGATCAGTAATGGATTTTCCGTAGACGCCTCCGTCTGGTTTCTGGCTGCCATCTTCCAGATAAGACTCAATCATCAGACCTTTGATCAGACTGTTGATCGTCTTTGAATACCGGGCACTGTGCAGCACTTCTTTTGCAATACGGATCTGCTCTTCGTATTTTTTCCCGGAGTTGGAATGGTTACAGTCGATGATGATGCCCGGGTTTTCATACTCGCCTTTTTTATAAAGCTCACTGACCTGCTGCAGATCTTCATAGTGATAATTTGGCATGTTCTGGCCATAGCGGTCGACCGCCCCGCGCAGAATAGCATGTGTCAGCGGATTGCCTGTACTCTGCACTTCCCGGTCAGTAAAAATAAAAGCATGGGATGACTGTGCTGCCTTGATTGAATTCATCATGACCGCAAGATCTCCACTGGTCGGATTCTTCATCCCGACCGGAACATTGATCCCACTGGCAACAAGGCGATGCTGCTGGTTTTCCACAGAACGCGCGCCGACCGCCACATAACCCAGCACATCTGAAAGGAACCGGTAGTTTTCCGGATACAGCATTTCGTCCGCACAGGAAAAACCTGTTTCCTGCAGAACTTTGATATGGAGTTTGCGGATGGCGATCACGCCTTTGAGCAGGTTCGGACGCTGGTTTGGATCCGGCTGATGAAGCATACCTTTGTAGCCTTCTCCTGTCGTCCTCGGTTTATTGGTATAGACTCTCGGGATGAGCAGGATCTTCTCCTGCACTTTTTCCTGAAGCGGGCGGAGCCGGGTGATATAGTCCAGCACCGCATCATCCCGGTCTGCAGAACACGGACCAATGATCAGCACCAGTCTGTCATCTTCACCGGTAAATACTTTTCGGATCTCTTCATCATTTTTCGCTTTTTGTTTTTTGTCTTCCGTTTTCAGCGGATACATTTCCTGCACATCTCTGGAGCTTGGCAGTTTTCTTTTATAAGCGATATTCATCAGCTTCTCCTATTCCTGCTTGTTCTGCATGGGAATCTTCGATCCGAAGGTCCATGCCTGCTTTCTGCATGACGGCAAAGTAGTCCGGCCAGCTTTTCCGGACGGCCTCCGCGCCAAAAATCATTCCACCGGTAATAGAAGCAAGAATTGAAAGAGCCATAACGACCCGGTGATCATTGTGTCCATCTAATGGAACTTCCGGTTTTTTGAGTCCGGAAGAATGGATTGTCATTTCATTTTCTGTGATCTCACACGAAACGGCGAACTTTTCCAGTTCATCGGCCATCACCTGTGCCCGGTCACTTTCTTTGATCCGCAGCCTGCGGATGCCAGTAAAGGATCCTCCGCCTTTGGCTGCCGCCACTGCAAAAAGAACAGGCCCCAGATCGGGTGTGTCGGAAAGATCGATAATCTGGTCCGGCAGCATTTTGAAAAACGAAAGACAAGCTTTATCTCCCTGCAGGCTGTCCGGGTTCAGTCCTTCAATCTGCAGGTCAGAACCAATCTCACGGAATGCATAAAGAAAAGCACCATTAGACCAGTCCCCTTCCACCTGATAAGATCCTGCCTGGTATTTCTGTCCTCCGCGGATCACAAAGAAGTTTGGTTCGGGTTCTTCAATGATGACGCCGAACTGTTTCATAACGTCAATCGTGATATCAATGTACGGACGGCTTTCCACCGGAGGCAGGACGTTCAATGTGCTGTCCTCTTTTAATAATGGCAGCGCCAGCAGCATGCCGGTAATGAACTGGCTGCTGACATCTCCGCGCATCTGGTAATCACCAGCAGGGAGATTGCCGTTGATCCGGATCTGTCCTGGCTCTTTTTCCACACAGATATCTGCTCCTGATTTGGCAGCTTCTAAAAAAACTTCTTCATAAATACCGATGCCCCGCTCGATCAACCGCGGCGTTCCGGTAAAGATTCCCCCGCCGCACAACACCAGCGCTGCCGGGATCAAAAACCGCAGCGTACTGCCGCTTTCCCTGCATGGAAAAACAGCATCCGGGCTTTTTTGTTGCAGCGCAGAAAGACAGTCTTTGGTGGCGAGGATATCCTCGCTCTCCGAAAGACCGCTGATCACACTATCTCCTTCCGCCAGCTGTGCACACAGCAGCATTCTGTGGCCATAGCTCTTGGAAGGAGGCGCTGTTACAAGTCCATGAAGTTTTCCCGGTTGAATCGTAACGTTCATACTATGCCAGATAATCCGTTCCGTATCTTCCTGTCAGAAGGTCGGCAATGGCGATGGCTGCAACGCAGTCGATCACCGGACACGCCCTGCGGACAATGGCAGGATCGTGCCGCCCTTTCCCTTTATAGTTAATGTTTTCCTTTTTCAGAAAATCAATGCTCTTCTGTTCTTTTGCAATCGATGCCGTTGGTTTAAACGCGCAGCGGAACAATACCGGCATACCATTTGTAATGCCGCCGTTGATCCCGCCATTATGATTACTCTCCGTATAAACAGCGCCGTCTTCTTTATATCGCAGGGCATCGTTTCCGCTGCTGCCTGTCATGTCTGCCAGGGCGAATCCGCTTCCAAACTCCACACCTTTTACACCGCCTATACTGAACAGGATATGAGAGAGTTCACTTTCCACGCTGTCGAACCACGGTTCTCCAATGCCTGCCGGAAGACCGGTGATCATCGTTTCTGTGACGCCGCCCACGCTGTCATTCTGCTGCGATGCCTCACGGATCTTTTCTTTCATTTTTTCTCCGGCTTCTTCATTCAGGACCGGGAAGGTCTTCTCCTTAAGTAAAAGAAGGATGTCTGCCAGTTCCGACTGAGATAAACCGTCCTGCAGGATCTCATCAAACGTGCGGTCAGGAATCTGCGCACAGCTGTAAATATGTGTGCCGATGTGGATGCCCTTTGCTTCCAACGCCGGGATCAATATCCCGCCTGCTGCCACCAGCGCTGCGGTAAGCCGGCCGGAAAAATGGCCGCCACCGCGATAGTCTTCATGTCCGTGATATTTTTTATGTGCTGCGTAATCCGCATGGGACGGACGCGCTTCCCCATAGGTATAATCTTTGCTTCTGGTATCTTCATTCGGGATCAGAATGGTGAGCGGCGTCCCGCAGGTCTTCCCCTGGAAAACACCGCTGACGATCTGAAACGGATCTTTTTCCACGCGAGCCGTGTCCAGATCAGAAGACGGTCGTCTTTTGGCCAGAAACTCTTTGATGACTTCTTCATCGACAGGGATACCAGGTGCCAGACCATCTAAAACAATGCCGATGGCCGGGCCATGGCTTTCTCCAAATAAAGTGACTGATAAATGATTCCCGAATGTATTTTTCATAATAGTGTTTCCATCTCTTCCGGTTTGATATTGCGGATCTCATACTGGCCGATCTGCGGAACATAGATCACCGACAGAGAATCCTTCTGCATTTTTTTATCATGTAAGATCAGCGGCATCAGCTGCTGTTTGTCTTTGTCATAGGTGGTCGGAAGATCAAATCTCTTCAGCAAAGGAAGGAGCTCTTTTCGCACGCTCTCATCACACATCGGCAGCATCCCCAGCGCAACACATTCTCCGTGAAGAAGTTTTCCATCTTCCAGACTTTCTATGGCGTGGCCGATCGTATGGCCAAAGTTCAATATTTTCCGCAGTCCGTTTTCTTTTGGGTCCTGTTCAACTACATCTTTTTTGATCTGCAGTGCAGAAACGATGATCTCTTCCAGATCTGCTTCCAGATCCTGACTGTCCCTGATCAACGCAAACAGGTTCGCGTTACTGGTCAATGCCATTTTGATCACTTCCGCCATGCCTGCAGAAAACTGTCTTTTATCCAATGTCTGCAGGGTATCCGGATCGATCAGCACTTTTTTCGGCTGATAAAAAGCACCGACAATGTTTTTTACTCCATCCAGGTCGATAGCTGTCTTTCCGCCGATGGAAGAATCCACCTGGGAAAGCAATGTCGTCGGGATATTATAAAAATCGATCCCCCTCATATAGCAGGCAGCGGCAAATCCGGACAGGTCTCCCACAACGCCTCCGCCAACTGCAACTACGCAGTCCTTCCGGGTGAAAGATGCTTCCAGCATTTTGGAAAGCAGCATCTTGAAAGAGTCAAAGTTCTTGGTGCTCTCTCCTGCCGGCAGCGTCACAAGCACGCCCTCCTGGCATTGGGAAAGAATGGTTTGGGCGTAGATGGCAGGAACACCATCATCGGTCACGACCAGAACTTTCCGATTCAGATCCAAGAGCTCTCCTGCTTTTTGCAGGACGCCGCGCTCTGCCACAATATCGTAACTATCTTGTTCTAAGTTTAAAGAAAGTATCATATTTCACTATTCATTCAAAAAGGTACCGGCCAGTTTCAATTTCCCGCATACGGCTCTCAGCTCCTGCAGCATGTTCTGTCCGTCTTCCCTTGAGACATTGCCTTCTGCCTCCACGTAGAAATAATATTTCCACTGCAGACCTTTCATCGGACGGCTGCGCAGATTCCGCATATTGAATCCGTGCGAGCCGATGATGTCCAGTGTCAAGGCCAGGGAACCTGCTTCATTCGGAACCGTGAACAGAAGAATAAATCCGCAGCTGTCATCTTTTGTATCTTCCGGCAGGATCTGCAGCGAGCGGGAGAAAACACCAAAGCGGGATGCATTATTGCTGGTGGAATGAATCTTCCGCTCAAGGATCTTCAGCCCGAACAGATCAGCCGCTTCTTCAGATGCAATAGCCGCAACCGTTGGGTCGTTCCGTTCCTTGACATACTTAGCTGCCCTTGCGGTGTTGGAGTAATCCAGCACCTCAAACCCATGTTTTTTAATATATGTTTCACACTGAGCAATTGCCTGTGGATGACTGACGACGGTCTTTACCTGGTCCGCCGTCGCTCCCGGAAGGCCCAGCAGATAATGCTCTACTTCCAGATTCATGACCCGGTTGACATACAATCCGCCGGAGAACAGAAGATCCATTACTTCTCCGACTTCGCCGGCATAACTGTTTTCCATTGGGAGCACTGCACAGTCGACCATGCCGTTTTCTGCTGCGCGGAATGCTGGTTCAAAGTTGGTAAAAGAAACCAGATCTGCATCCGGAAAGAGGCGCTTGGCAGCGATAAAGCCATATGCCCCCGGAAGGCCGCTGTAACCGATCATCATTCCGCTCATCAAACGGGCTTGATACGAACGGGATATACGCATTACCTTTTTTTGAAAATCCGTATAATACGGTTTTAGTTCCGGTTCAGAAATGAGAGCAACATTTTTTTCCAGCACGGCTTGTTCCCGCGCTCTATCCAGGATTGGCAATGTGTGCTCTTTTTTATAGGCAGCGATCTCCGCTGCTACTTTCATGCGTTCTTCAAATAGCTGAGCCATGGATCGATCGATCCGGTTGATTTCTTCTCTGCATTGTTCAAGATTTTCCATTTGCTGTTTCCTCCGGAAAATACTGATTAATAATGCTTTATGGTAACACTGCTACTATTGTGACCGCAAGCAGAAATTGCGGTTTTTATGGGAGGCAACAGCATCCTCTTTTGCCGAAAATACTGTTAATAACAGTATTTTTTAGTTGACATCAGCGCTTTAAAGCGCTACATTGTCGGGTAAGCATATTTTTATAAATCGGAGGAAAAAAAGATGATCGTCGCATTAAAACCGCAGACAACAGAAGATAGAAAAGATCAGCTGATCGGCTGGTTAAAAGGAATGGGCGTTGACGTCCATGTTTCTGTTGGCGAATATCTGACGATCTTGGGGCTTGTAGGCGATACAACGCGTCTGGATATAGACCTGATCGGCAGCCTGGATATTGTAGATTCTGTCAACCGGATCACAGAGCCTTTTAAATGCTGTAACCGAAAATTCCATCCGGATGATACGGTTGTGGAAATCGGAGATGCAAAGATAGGCGGCGGACATTTTGGTATGATCGCAGGTCCGTGCTCAGTAGAGTCTGAAGATCAGATCGTAACCATAGCCAAGGCCGTAAAAGAAGCCGGTGCACAGCTGCTTCGCGGAGGTGCGTTTAAACCTAGGACTTCCCCATATGATTTTCAGGGATTAAAGGCGGAAGGTCTTGAACTGCTAAAGATTGCCCGTGCAGAAACCGGTCTGCCAATCGTCTCCGAGATTATGAGCGCTGCAGACCTGCCGTTATTTGAGGATGTGGATGTCCTTCAGGTCGGTGCGCGCAATATGCAGAATTTTGATTTATTAAAGGAACTCGGCGCAACCAACAAGCCGATCCTCTTAAAACGCGGTTTAGCAAATTCTCTCAAAGAGCTGCTGATGAGCGCAGAATACATCATGGCCAGCGGAAATGAGCAGGTGATCCTGTGCGAGCGCGGAATTCGGACATTCAGTGATTACACCCGGAATACGCTGGATATTTCCGCCGTCCCGATGCTGCACGAACTGTCTCACCTTCCGGTGATTGTAGATCCAAGTCATGCAACCGGCATCGCCCGCATCGTGCCTCAGATGGCAATGGCAGCTACGGCATGCAATGCGGATGGTCTGATCATCGAAGTACACAACGATCCGCCACACGCTCTGTGTGACGGTGCGCAGTCTCTGCGTCCGGAAGAGTTTGCAGATCTTTGCGAAAAGATCCGCGCAATCAGAAAGGTCGTAGCATAATGGCAGAGAATAACTCTTTTACTATAGGAATTGTCGGGCTCGGCCTCATCGGCGGGTCCTTTGCAAAAGCTTATCACGCTGCCGGGCATAAAGTTCTGGCCTTTGATACAGACGCCTCCATTCTGGAATTTGCCAAACTCAGCGGAAATGTGGACGCAGATCTTTCCCGTGAGAACCTCAAAGACTGTGACCTGATCCTGGTCTGTGTTTATCCGCAGGCAGCTGTAGATTTTCTGGAAAATGAAGGTCCATATATCGGCACGCATCCGATCGTCATCGACTGCTGCGGAACCAAGCGCGTCATTGTTGAAGCAGGAATGGATGCCGCAAAACGTTTTGGCTTCACCTATGTGGGCGGACATCCGATGGCCGGTACGCAGTATTCCGGTTTTAAGCATGCCAGAAAAGATATGTATAAAGGTGCACCGATGGTCATCGTCCCGCCTACGAATGATGACCTTGATCTGTTAATGCGTATTAAAGAGCTTCTGTCTCCGACCGGTTTTAACAGCATCACCGTCTCCTCTGCTGAAAAGCACGATGAGATGATCGCTTTTACCTCCCAGTTGGCGCATGTTGTTTCCAGCGCCTATATCAAGAGCCCGACTGCCAAAGCGCATAAAGGATTTTCTGCAGGCAGTTACAAAGACATGACCCGTGTAGCCTGGCTGAATCCGGAAATGTGGGCACAACTGTTTTTGGACAACAAGGATTATCTGGCGGATGAGATCGATGCGCTGATCGAAAACCTCACTGCATATAAAGAAGCTGTTGCTGCCGGTGACAAAGAAGCCCTGATCAAACTTCTTGATGAGGGAAGACGCCGGAAAGAAGAGATCGACGGCTGACGTTTTGTTATTATCTGATTTGTTGTTTTCTGAGCAGTCTTCTTTCAAATATTCCCTGTTTTTATAAGCTTTTCCCGCATGATTTGGGATTTTAGAACGTGGTTTTGTTATAACGTTTTGTTATAATAAAATCACGTTTTGTGATTTTACAAAGCATCTATATTCGGCTATGATGAGCGCACTTAATAAATAACTGAAGTGTAAACCAGCATTTTTTGGATAGGAGATGTATTATGAATTCTTTTGAAAAGTACGGAAAAATGTTAAGCATGACGCCATACGCTGACAGAAGCGAAATGCCGATCATGCCAATGCTTCTGGCAACCTACGGACCTCTGGGCGGAAAGACCCAGAAAGAGATCCTTGATCCGGATCCGACCAACTGGCTTGAAGCCGTAGAAAACACCTGGGCAAAAATTGGTACGCCGGATGTTTCCATGGCAATGGAGCCGCTGGATACTACCTTCATCATGGGCCTTCCGGTCAGACTGCCGGGACGCGAACTTGCCGATGATGATCTGTATCAGTTTGTCGAGACTCCGTTCTTTGATGATCCGGAAGAATATGACAAGATCCTTCAGATGGGATTTCAGAACTGGAAATTCGGTTATTTAATGGCAATCAACCATTTTAATGATCCGGGTCAGCTTGGTGCAAGATTCGGACAGCTTGGTGCAAACATGGGCAGAACCATCGGATTCCTGATCCAGCACGGCGTTGTTCCATGTTTTGAGTCTGCAATGGCTCCAATCTTCGACGATCTTTCAATGATTCGCTCCATGCAGGAATTTACCTATGATATGTATGACTGCCCGGAAAAGATCATGGATATCATCCGCAAGGAACAGGAAGGCGCAGACATCGGAACGATCGAGCAGGCAAAAGCCAGCGGCGCACAGAAGATTGGTATCTTCGCAATGAGATCTTCCGCAACATTCATCTCTCCGGCATTCTTTGAAGAGTATGTATGGCCGGAGATGAAGAAGACCATCACCCGCTTCCACGAAGCAGGCCTTATCAGCGTTCTTCACGCAGACGGCAACTGGCTTCCTATGGTCAAATACTTCACCGAGCTTCCAAAGGGCAGCCTGCATCTGGAGCTGGACGGCGACACCAACATCGAAGAAGCTTACGGCATGCTGAAAGGATACCAGACCATCCGCGGCGATGTTCCTGCAACACTCTTTGCTTTCGGAACACCGGATGAAGTTGCTGCTTACAGCGAGAAACTGGTCCAGATGGGTATGGGCGGCGGATTCATGCTGAGCTCAGGCTGCGAAGTTCCTCTGAACGCAAAACCGGAGAACGTAAAAGCATTCATGGATGTGTTGAAATAAATAGTGAAAGGGCTTTGCCCATAGCATATGAAAAGACCGCCTGAGAAAGGCGGTCTTTTTTACTCATATGATCAGTTTATTCCTGATCTGGCTTTCAACCTCCCGCATATCGATCCTCCCATCTTCCACATCAAAAGATATGATCAAATTATCCCACTGCCCGATCCCTATACTTTCATACGCCCTGATCTTCCAAATGAGATCATCCCGATAACGCTGCAAATCACATCTTCCGGCATGCTCCCAATAAAAAATCTTTCCATCAGTCCTTCGGATCGTAAAGTCAGGATATATCGCGATATCCCCCGCCATCAGCTGGTTTTCATATCGATACGCCAACTTATATTCCTTCAGTTTTTCATATACTAATGCTTCTGACTTGGTTCTGACCAACTCTCCTGTACTGGTTCGGTGTTTCAGGAACTGCGGGTAGTTCGGATTTTTAGGATATGGCGCCTTGACCCATTCCAAAAGTGCCTCCACAGCGGCCGGATCATCCGGCAGAAGGAATTCCTTTTGTTTTTGAAAAACGATTTCCTTTTGGATTGCCGGATCCAGCCCCGACAGGATACCTTCCGTTGAAGTGTCTTCTATGCAACTTATTGCTTCATGAAGAATGTCGATATTTCCATTCATTCGCTCCAGTGCAGTCCGCAGATATTCTTTTCGCGCCATTATGCGGACTAACTCCTCGTCTTTTGTAATATTCTTTCTTTGCCTCCGCACTTCTCCAGGCATTTGTGGCAACTCAACGTAAAAGAATGTATATTCTTTCCCTTTATAGCGCTGCCTTCGAACTTTCAACTGTCCTTCTGGGTATTGCGATAATTGTTTTTCAACGACAAGGCTCTTCCTTGTTAATTCGTTGAAAAAATGCTCCATTTCTTCCTTTTCGAGCATTAAAATCTCTCCTTTCTCAAGCTTTTTCAGACGTTTTTCAACAGCGAGTGTTTTGCAGCATAATACGTTGAAAAAAGTGAGGGCTTTTTTTCAACGGAGATGGACGCATTAGTCATGCTGTTGAAAACTCATTTTTAAAGTGTGATTTTCCCGCAAAAAAGAGCCTTTTTGCGGTTGGACGAACGAATATCATCCGGATTTTTCAACGGAGATGGAAGTATCGACCACACCGTTGAAAAATCATTTTAAGACGAGAAAAACCTGGCTGTCAAGAGCTCCAACAAGGCAGAAAAACAAACAAAAAGGGCTGCTCCGCACAGGAGCAGCCCCGTGCACGAATATTAGAATTTTAATACTCTCCGTGATCGATGTAGTAGTTGCGGACATAGTCCTCATAGAAGTCGCGGATGACTTTATTTCGCTCGATCACGCGCGGGTCTTTCTGATCCACACCGCTTAAGTGTGCGCTGTAGGTAAAGCCGCCACCCGGAGCAAACGTATCCACATACACAGCTAAAGCATCTTTCAGGGTCTGGATATCACAATCTGCACGGCCTAATTCTCCCTGGGAATCCCAGGCACCTTCCAGTGCAATGGCATTGCCGTATTTTTTCTTAATACCGACAAGATCGTTGGAAACCTGCGCCGGGTTCCATGCGCGAACATCCATCTCGATCCAATCCGGAACGAACTGTTCGCATTTGCCGCAGTCGTGACGGGTTACAAGCATTCCGTTTTCCTTTGCAAGATCGATATGCTTCTGCTGCAGCGGCTTGAAGAATTCACGGTACTTATCCAGTGAGAAGAACGGTGCATGATAAGCAGCATCGTCATCCATCATTCCGAAGAGATCCGGTTTGCAGTAATAGATTTCCTGTTTCATAACTTCCAG
>JAGCAK010000037.1 GCA_017652745.1 Lachnospiraceae bacterium | reverse complement strand
GGACCGTTTTCCACTTCCCAGTGGATCAGCCTCGCCATCTTTATCGGGACGCTGATCGTCCTGATCGTCCAAAAAACAAGACAGCCTCGACAACGACTGTCCTGACCAGGCATTCTAAATCAAAAGTTCTGTCAGTTCTGTGAATTCCCTCAGCGTTAGTGCTTCTCCGCGGATCGTTTCTTCTTTTCCCATTTTGGAAAGGGCTTCTCTGACCTGTTCTTTTGAGTAGGAAAGATTGGCTGCATTGCCAACCGCATTCAGCAGGGTTTTTCGCCGTTGGTTAAACGCTGCCCGGATCAGCTCAAACATCTCTTTTTCATGCGTCGTTTGAACCGGTCTTTCCTTTGGCTCATAGATCCTAAGGCGGATCACCGCAGAATCCACATCCGGCTTAGGAATAAAGCAGCTGGATGAAACAGTCATCATCAGTTCTGCCTTTGCGTAATATTGAACCAGAAGACTTAGGGCTCCATAGGCTTTGCTGCCCGGGCCTTCCTGCATCCGCTGTGCCACTTCCTTCTGCACCATAACGGTAATACTTTCCAGGCTGCTTTGTTTTTCCAGAAGTTCTGCTACGATCGGGGTGGTGATGTAATAAGGAAGATTTGCCACGACCTTGGCTTTTCTTCCATCCCCTTCTTTCTGAAGAAGCGCGTCCAGATCCACTTTCAGAATATCTTCGTTCAGCAGCACCAGGTTTGAATAGTCTTTCAGGTTTTCCTGAAGGACCGGGATCAGCACCTGATCTACTTCCACCGCGATCACTTTACCTGCTGCCTTCAGCAGCTGCTCTGTCAATGCTCCGAGCCCCGGACCTATCTCCAGCACCAGATCCTCTTTTGTTATCTCCGCCGCTTCCACGATCTGGCGGAGGATATTCGCATCGATCAGGAAATTCTGCCCGTATTTTTTCCGGGCGGAAATATGATGTTCCTTCATTAACTGCTGTATGACTCTCGGGTTTCCTAAATCGCTCATTTTACTTCTTTCTGTAAACCATAAAACCGCTGTGCGTTCTCTGTTGTGATGCGGATGACATCTTCGGCGCTCATCCCGCGCAAAGAGGCAATGGCCTCCGCCACATATTTGATCAGCGTAGAATCATTGCGTCTGCCGCGGAACGGCTCCGGTGCAAGATACGGGCAGTCGGTTTCAAGAAGCATCAGCTCCATAGGCATCTGTGCGGCAACTTCTTTCAGTTTCCGTGCATTCTTGAATGTAACGACTCCCCCGATCCCAATATAAAAACCCATATCGGTGTAAATCTTTGCCATCTCCGGTTCATAAGAAAAACAGTGCAGGACACCGCCGGCCTCCCTGGCGTTTTCCGCTTTGATCAGATCCAGTGTATCTGCTGCCGCATCCCGGCTGTGCACAAGAATAGGCAGATGGAGCTGTTTGGCCAGATCGATCTGCATCGCAAACCATTCTTTCTGTTTTTCCTTTTGTGTATCCGGGTAATGATAATCCAGGCCAATCTCGCCAATGGCCACAACTTTGTTGGCCGGGTCTGTGGCATACTGTTCCACTTTTTGAAGATTGGTTTCTTCTAATTCATACAACTCCGTCGGGTGCACGCCAACTGCCGAGTAGATAAAATCATATTGCTGCGCTAGCGCAAGCACGTTTGGTATGCCCTCCAGCGCAGCAGAAACATCTACCACATAACCAACGCCATGTTCGGAAAGACCGGAAAGAATCTCTTCCCGGTCTTCCTGAAAAGCTGCATCATCGTAATGCGCATGTGTGTCAAAAATCAGTTCCATTTTTATTGTTCTAATTTTGCAAGGACCTCGTCCAGTTTCAATCTGGCAAACAAAATCTCCGGAGCATCGGTCACTGTCTGTCCGGATGGGTACAGTCCAAACTGATCCAGTTCCTCAAAGGCTCTCGGAGAAGCATTGATCTGGGAGAGGATCTTATCGGTCGTTTCAGGCATAAACGGACGGATCAGTTCTGCGCCGATGGCGATGCCTTCTACCAGATTGTAAAGGACTGTTGCCAGACGATCGGTATTAGCCTCTGCTTTAGCCAGGACCCATGGTTCTGTTTCATCAATATATTTATTGCAGCGTTTGAAGAGATTCCAGATCTCCGAAATAGCATCTGCCACATGAAGATCGACCATTCTATCAACTGCTTTATCTCTGGTTGCCGTGATCTGTGCTTTGAAATCTGCATCGATCTCGCTCTGGTCAACAACAATCTCACCATCTTCTGTGGTCTTGGTCACAGTTGATACGCCCTTATTCTCGACCACGCCGCCAAAATATTTATTGGACATGGAGATGGTACGATTGACAAGGTTGCCAAGGGTATTGGCAAGGTCAGAATTGATCCGCTCCACGACCAGCTCCCAGGAGATGGTTCCGTCATTTTCAAACGGCATCTCATGCAGCACGAAATAACGGACCGCATCTACGCCAAACATATCGACCAGGTCATCCGGGTAGATCACGTTGCCTCTGGATTTGCTCATCTTCACGACCTGCTCGTCTGCGTCATCGGATTTTTTATCTTTTGCAAGCAATAGCCATGGATGTCCGAAGACCTGTTTAGGCAGTTCTACGCCCAATGACATCAGCATGATCGGCCAGTAAATAGTATGGAACCGGAGAATATCTTTTCCGATCAGATGAAGGTCAGCAGGCCAGTATTTTTTGAACAGTTCTCCATGATTCCCATCCACATCATATCCTAAACCGGTGATGTAGTTGGAAAGTGCATCGATCCATACGTAGATTACGTGGTCTGTATCAAAATCCACCGGGATTCCCCATTTAAAGGACGTCCTGGAAACGCACAGATCCTGCAGGCCCGGTTTCAGGAAGTTGTTCATCATCTCATTTTTACGGGATTCCGGCTGAATGAATTCCGGATGTGTTTCAATATGCTCGATCAGACGATCTGCATATTTACTCATCTTGAAAAAGTAAGCTTCTTCTTTTGCCGGATGTACTTCCATGCCGCAGTCCGGACATTTGCCGTCTACGATCTGGCTCTCTGTATAGAAGGCCTCGCACTCTTTGCAGTACATGCCTTCATAGGATCCTTTATAAATATCTCCCTGCTCATACATCTTCCGGAAGATCTTCTGTACCATAGCTTCATGGTCTTCATCGGTGGTACGGATAAACCGGTCATAAGAAGTGTTCATCAGATCCCAGATACGTTTGACCTCAGCAGCTGTCGTATCCACAAATTCTTTTGGAGTCATGCCGGCTGCCGTTGCCTTATCTTCGATCTTCTGTCCATGTTCATCTGTTCCGGTCTGGAAACGTACGTCATAGCCTTCCATGCGGCGGAACCGGGCGATGGCATCTGCCAGGACAACTTCATACGTGTTGCCGATATGCGGTTTGCCGGATGTATAAGCAATTGCTGTTGTAATGTAATAAGGTTTCTTTTCCATTCTGTCCTCTTTCCGGTACGGCGAATGAGCCGTCCTGTTTATTAACCTTGGTATTTTACCATAAAACCTGTCTTGTTTACAGCCTCTTTTTCCTTTTTTTACCTTATAAAATGCCCTGACCTCTCTTGAATTTTTCCCTTCTGCATTGTAGTATAGTGCAGTCACCTTACAACTCGGAGCAAGCGCTTTTATATGCAGAAATCAACACGGAATAATATCAAGATTATAATCTGGTTCATTGCTGTTGCAGCAGTGATCGTTATGGCTGTTGTTCTGATCACAGATTTCAGCAAAGAAACGCATGCTGCATTGGACGAGTCAAAAGGCATACAGATCATCCAGAACATGGAAAATGCTCCGGTCGCGCCTATCGAAGAGCATATTTTCCAGATGGAAAAAGAAGAGATCCAGCGCAAACTCCTGGAAGACCCTTCCCGTACATTTGAAACATTGACGGATATTGACACGATCATCGTTGGAGATTCCCGGGTCGTGGGATTTGCCATGTATGGCTTTATGGACCCGTCCCGGATCCTGGCCGGCACATCCTGGAGCATTCAGGAGATCCCTGCTCTTTACGGAACAATCGAGCAGATGCATCCGAGGTTTATTGTCGTGTCCTTTGGCATCAATGAGATTGGCCAGCAGCTTTATACCCCGGTCTATTACAGTACACATGAATCTTATGCCCAGGATCTGATTTATTATCTGGATCAGATTCAGTCTGTTGCGCCGGATGCCAAGATCTATTTTTCTTCAATCCTTCCATGCAATGAGTTAGGGCTTTCCCTGCAGCCGGGCTTTGGCATTATCCCTGAGCGGAACAAAGTGATTCGTCAGTATGTGGAAGACGCCGGCTACGGCTATATTGACACAGAGCCGGTGGGCTATGCGCATCCGGATCTTTATATCGGTGATGGTGTACACTTTTTCGCAGAGTTTTATCCGTTCTGGGGCCGCGCGATCCTGGAGCAGATCATTAAAGACGGAGGTATTTCATGACACAGGGAATGAAAAACACCGTCAAAGTACTGATCGTATTTCTGGTCGTATGCTGCATATGTGCCATGGCCGTTCTGCTGGTGATCAACCCGAACAATGTCTTTGGGTTCCAGGAAAGCAGCAAAGGTGAGACCAGCGAAGGAGAAAAGTATATCCAGGCGCTGGAAGCAGAACCGACCGGCCCGATTGAAGAAGCGATCTTCATCAAACGGAGGGAAGAGATCCTGCAGCAGTTCCGTGACAACCCGGAGCGAATCTGGCCAACGCTCGTGGAATACGACATGGTCTTCTGCGGAGATTCCCGTGGAATCGGTTTTACCACGGAAGGCTACGTGGATTACGCACATAACGTTTCCAACTACAGCCGCACCATTTACAATATCCCGGATTATTATGAGACCTTTAAAGAAATGCAGCCGCGTATGATCCTCATCTGCTACGGCATCAACGACCTGGGACTTTATCAATGGGAAGGTAAAGAAAAATATACGGAAGACCTGGCAAACTTTGTTTACAAACTGCGGGAGCTGATCCCAGGTGTTGATGTTTATGTAAACTCCATCCCGCCTTCTCTTCCTTCTGAATACGAAAGAGGTCCTGCCTGGGCACTGATCCCGGAATGGAATGAATATATCAAAGAGTATTGCAAAGAACACGAGATCCACTATGTAGATATTTCTGATCTGTGCAATGCGCATCCGGAGATGTACGACATCGACGGCGTGCATTTTATCAATAGTTTTTATCCGCTGTGGGGAATGCGGATCGTGACAACGATCATAGAAAATGAAAATGAAAATTAAGAATGCAATCTTTGTGATCATACGAATCCTGATGGTGGCAGCTCTGATCGGAGCAGTCGTATTCTTTGTGTTCTTAAAACAGCAGGAAAGCAAAGTCCCGTTTACAGATGTCAAAAACCAGCTGACAGCGGCTGTCTCCTCGGACAGGATGGAGCTTTCCACAGCCCGTTTCCTGAAAAAGTATTATGGATTAAATGCGGATGATTATGACGGTGTTCTTTTATACGCGCCTCTCACTAACATGGACGCAGAAGAACTTCTTTTAATTAAATGTAAAGACGCTTCTCAGGTGGAATCGGTAAAAGAAGCCATCCTGGAGCGGCAGAAAACAAAAGAAACAACCTTTGAAGGCTATGCGCCGGAACAGTATGATCTGTGCCGGAATTACATTCTGGACGAACAGGGGACCTACCTCTTTCTGATCATCAGTCCGAACGCAGAGGAACTGGACAAAGTTTTTAAAGACAGTTTGTAGGAAGTACGTTTTTATGATCTTCAGCAGTTTATTTTTCATCTGTATCTTCCTGCCGGTTACACTGATCCTGTATTATGTTGTACCGCGGAAGCTGAAAAACTTCATACTGCTTATCATGAGCCTCATCTTTTATGCATGGGGTGAGCCGGTCTATATCCTGCTGATGATCTTCAGCATCTTCTTTAACTACTTCTCTGCCCGTTCGATCGCTTATTACAAAGACGAAAACAAGACCGGTCTGAAGCGGACGGCATTTATTTTCAACCTGATCGTTAATCTCGGTCTGCTCTGTTTCTTTAAATACTATGGATTTGCTGTCGAGAACATCAACAGCCTGTTCCATCTGACCATCCCGATCCGTTCCCTGGCTCTGCCGATCGGTATTTCCTTCTATACATTCCAGACATTGTCTTATGTGATCGATGTCTTTAAAGGAAATGTCCCGGTGCAGAAAAACGTAATCAATTTTGGTGCTTACATCTCCATGTTCCCGCAATTGATCGCCGGACCGATCGTCCGTTATGCAGACATTGAAAAGCAGCTGACCGACCGCGTGCTTTCTTTTGATAAGATTGCAGAAGGTGCCTCCTGGTTTATCATTGGTCTGTCCAAGAAAGTCCTTTTAGCTAACAACGTCGGTATGCTCTATGATGCCATCTTTGCAACAGACCCTTCCCGGGCTGCCCTTACAACATGGATCGGCATCATCGCTTATACCTTCCAGATCTATTTTGACTTTTCCGGCTATTCCGATATGGCTATAGGCCTTGGAAAAATGCTTGGCTTTGAATTTGTTCAAAACTTCAACTATCCATATATCTCAACCAGTGTGACGGAGTTCTGGCGCAGGTGGCATATCTCCCTGGGAACCTGGTTTCGCGAATATGTCTATATCCCGATGGGCGGCAATCGTGTAAATGCCGGTCGGCACATCCTGAATATCATGGTCGTCTGGATCCTGACCGGTTTCTGGCACGGCGCTGCATGGTGCTTTGTCCTCTGGGGTATTTATTACGGCATTCTTTTATTACTGGAGAAATATGTCTGGGGCAAAGTTCTGGCAAAGATCCCTAGAGTGTTCCGTCATATTTATACGATCCTGCTGTTTATTTTCGGCTGGCTGATCTTTACTTCAACATCCCTGCCGAGCTTATGGCAGAACTTTGCTTCCATGTTCGGCATTTTGAAAAATCCGTTTTTCAACGCAGAAACGCTTTTCTATCTGCGGAACAACGGAATCCTGCTTGTGGTCTGCGGTCTGTGCTCAACTCCGCTCATCACAAAACTGTTTACAAAAATTGCCTCCCGGAAAGGAGCCGGCTTCCAGATCATCGGCGTAATCGTCTATGCAGCCATCTTCTTATTGTCGATGGCATATCTGGTCAATGCTACTTATAACCCGTTCCTGTATTTCCGGTTCTAAGATAATAAAAAATGAAAGAACGTATCGAACAGCAAAAAAGAATATTCAAATATGTCCTGCTTGTTTTTGCTATGGTCATCATCATTGCAGATGCCTGCCTGATCATTCAGCACAAAAAGGTATTCTCCGAAACAGAAAACCGTATGCTGCAGCAGTTCCCAAAACTGACGGAAGAGACTCTGCTCTCCGGCCGTTTTATGAAGCAGTCGGAAGACTTTGTTGCTGACCAGTTCTTCCTGCGGGACGGCTGGATCGCTGTCAAATTAAAGAGCGATTCCATTATCGGCCGTCAGACCTCTAACGGCGTCATCCTCGGAAAAGACGGTTTCCTGATCGAAGACAGTGCTGCACCAATCGAGGCATCTTTTGAAAAGAATCTGTCTGCGATCCGTACCTTCGCTTCCGCACATCCGGATCTTTCCATCACAATGAGTGTCGCGCCGAATGCTGTCAGTGTCTGTGACCAGCTTCTACCTGCCAATATTCCGATCCGGGATCAGAACCAGGATCTGGATGCAGTAAACGATGCGCTTTCTTCTTCTCTTACTTATGTGGATCTGCGGGATGCACTGTCTGCTCATAAAGAGGAATACATCTATTATAAGAGCGATCATCACTGGACCAGTCTCGGTGCAAAATATGCATTTGAGGAGCTGGCAAAGAGCCTTGTCACAGAAGAGATGACTGAAGACCTTGGTGTCGCAGACCCAATGCAATTCCTTGTGCAGTATACTGTCACGGAAGATTTCTCCGGAACCATGGCTTCTACCAGCGGTGCTTTTTCCGTCAAAGATCCGATCGACATTTATGTTTATGAGATGGACGAATTCCAGTATGTTGTGGAATATACTGACGAGCAAAGAAAATCCGCAACTGTTTTCAACAGTGCGGCTCTTGAGCAGAAAAACAAATATGAAGTCTTTTTAGGCGGCAATCATCCGCAGATCAATATCAAGACGACCAATCTAAATAAAAAGAGTCTTCTGATCTTCAAAGACTCTTATGCAAACGCGCTGATCCCGTTCCTGCTGCCTTATTATCAGACCATTACCATTGTGGATCCGCGTTATTACAGTGATGACATCGAAAAACTTCTTTCGGATGCCCAGATCACAGATGTGCTCTTCCTGTATAACATGAACACTTTTGCAGAAGACAATTCCCTGGCTGGTGTTCTGATCGACGAATAATCTTACTGTGCGTAAATCTCCTGCTCTACAACACAGGTATTTTTGATGGTACCAACCAAAGCCTGCAGTGCATCCACAACATGCGGGCGAATATCTCCGCCGATCATGACATACATAATGTCATCACCAACTTCCAGCTTCCCTTCATTCAGCCAAACTCTGATATAAAAGATCCCTTCCATCTCATAAGTCTTACGGATCGCTTCTTCTACTTTTTCCGCATCATAAGAAAAATTCAATGAGGCAACCGCTGCCATCTTTTCTTTTTCTTCGTCCGGGATCAGATCCCGTACAACTGCCTTTGCAGAAGCACGGACAGTTCCGTTATGGACCAGATACATGCCGCATTTTTGTGCGCTTGGATCTTTCTTTGCTTCCTCTAACCAGGCATCCATGGATGGACTTTTTTTCTGACTCATGATTGTTTCCTTTCTTATCACTTCAAAAGGCTGAGGCCTTCCAGTACCAGAAGATGGACCGGATAAAAAATGTAGAAAAAGTATTTCAGGTTCGCTTTTCCACGCTGTCCATTATAAAACCACAGCGGGATCAATGCCGCCAGGCAGAACCACTGGTAAGGCATAGCTGCCATTCCCTGCAGCGACAGCAGCACCAGTCCGATGCCAAAATAAACATAACGCCATGGTTTCCGCAGTGAGATCAACGCCGTCACCGGCAGTACTGCACCCATAAAATTATAGTCATAAGTAATGGAAAATCCAAATAACCTTACTGCAGGTGTCATCCCTCGAAACGGCTGCTCACAGAAAACATAGACCGCTGCGATCAGCAGGACAGCTAGAACGAGCACCCATATTTTTGATCGATCCATCCGGGCGGCCAGAAATGCCATACACAGCAGGATTCCTAAGGACAGGGTAAAAAGTGTATTCAGATAAACGCCTTGGAAAGTACCTGTGACCAGTTCATAAATGGTATAGGCAGCCTGGCAGATAATGGCAAGAATAAAGATCCGCAGGAAATATTTGACTCTGCTGCGGGTATGCAGCACGCCTTCCGCCACCATAAATGCAAATATCGGCAGCGCAAGGCGGCCGATATATCGCAGGATCATTATATTTGGGAACAGCATAATAGCGGCATGGTCTGCCAGCATCGTTCCACATGCAATAATTTTCAGAACATTATTGTTAATACTCTACTTCCTCCCCCATCGGGAGCTCTAAGAGCTCCGGATTTTCCAGAAGATGCTTCAGCAGTTTCACGGACTTGGAATAATAATATCCATCTACCAGTCTCTCATCCACAGTAAGTCCCAGGTCGACTGTTTCTCTGACGCCGACAGTTCCATCTTCTTTCACATAGGTCGTATTTTTAAATTCACCAACAATACAGAACAGGGAGCAGGTGCCCCAGTTTGTCAGATGGTGATAACCGCTGCGCAGTTTTAAAGAACCAAGGTTTGATAAAACAACGGAAGTGTAATATGGATCGGTTTCGATCAGACCTCTCGGGCATTTGCCGATCCGGTCCAGGAAACATATCAGTTCGCAGAAAAGTCTGGTTAATCTTCTAGGCATACGGCTGACGATGTCCATGCTCTCTGAGGATTTATCGATCACATCACTTCTGCTGGTTGAGATCTGTTTATATAACTTTTCATGAATCGTACGAATGTTATCATCCGCCTCTGCTTTTACTAATGCCAGCGCCTCAGCTCCATCGTCGGAAAACAGTTTTTTTACAACGAAAGAAGCGATGATAAAGTTTCTCTGGTACATCAGTTTATTCGCAACAAAGCGGTTCAGCTTCGGACGAAGCGTAATAGTCTTCAGAATTGCCGTTACGATCAAATGAAATAATGTGTACGGAAAGTCCGTCTCATCCTGATTGATCTTTTCCAGGTAAGCCTTCATAGGCGCAATGTCGATCCGTTCTGCAATATAAGCTTCATTATCACATCTGTTTGGATAAAGGATCGGCGTGATCACATGCATTGGATCAAGATCTTTGATCAGCTTTCCATCCCACCGGTCCCCGAATTTCCGGCGTGTTTTCTCTTTTCCCATCTTGTCTCTTTCCTCCCGTTCACAGCAAAAGCCGCCAAATCTTATTGATTATAATCTTTGGCGGCTTTTTATTCAAGCAATTCTCACCTTATGCTTATATCGTATAGGTTTACTCCTGTCCGGCTTCTTCTTTTTCCAGTTCTTCTACAGCGTGTGCAATCTCTTCTTTCTTTGCATCGACTGCATCCGGAGCTGCCTTTTCTTCCTCTGATTCAGCAGCAATCTTAGCCAGCTCCTCTTCTTCCAGGATCCTGTATGCGACTTTTCCGACCAGTGTTGTCGGAAGATTTTCACGGAACTCGATGTCATAAGGCATAGCATATTTTGCAATGTGCTTCTTGCAGTATGCCATCAGGCGCAGCCAGGTTTCTTCATTTGCCGGGTATTCTGGTTTCAGAACAACGAAAGCTTTCACCTTCTGCATCTTATAGTCATCCGGCACGCCAATGACACAGCTCATGTGCACCATCTTGTTTGCATCCAGGATATTCTCCATCTGTGCAGGGTAAATATTATAGCCCGAGCTGACGATCATTCTCTTGGAACGGCCGCGGAAGTAAACAAATCCTTCGTCATCCATAATGCCAAGGTCTCCGGTGTAGACCCAGGTAAGACCGTCGCTGTGATGACGCAGTGTCTTTGCTGTCTCTTCCGGTTTGTTGCGGTAGCATTTCATAGCGGTCGGACCGGACAGAAGGATCTCACCCTCTTCACCATATGGAAGTTCCTCATCTGTATCCGGTTTAACGATCTTGATATAGGTATCCGGGAACGGAACACCAATACTGCCTTCTTTTGACATGGTCGGCGGTGTCAGACAGCAAGCAGTAACCGTCTCTGTGGTTCCATAGCCTTCACGTACCTGGATCGTTGCCTGATGATCATACAGGAACTGGTCAAATTTCTTCTTTAACTCAACGCTCAGGGAATCGCCGCCGGAGAATACACCCTTCAAACAGCTAAGGTTCGCCTTTTCCATTGACGGAAGACGAAGAAGTGCCTCGTAAAGTGTTGGCACGCCAGCGATAAAGTTGCACTGATATTTAGTGATCAGTTTTGCATAGCTCTGTGCTGTGAACCGCGGAACAAGAATGCAGCGTCCGCCGTTGAAGAGCATGGAATGAATGCAGACACCTAAACCAAATCCGTGGAACACAGGCATTGCTGCAAGCATTTTATCTCCAGCCTTAAACATCTGGTTGACACCAACGATCTGCGCTGCAAGTGCATTGAAGTTCATATTGGTCAGTTCAATACCCTTTGTCGTTCCGGTTGTGCCGCCAGAGTACAAAATAACTGCCGTGTCATCCGGGTTTTTGTGTGTTTCATAATTCCAGAAGCATGCTTTTCCGATACTCATAAACTCATTCCAACGGATGACAGGGGCATCCTTTGGGATCTTCTGGATCTTGCGTCCTTCTGTCAGCATATAGCCGGCACGAAGCGGACGGGATAATTCATCTTTGATACTTGCCAGAACAACATTGACAATTTTTGTATTATTACGGATCGCTTCGAATTTGTTATAGAACTGATCCAACGTAATAACGGTGATACTCTCGGATTCATTCAGATAAAACTCCAGTTCTTTCTCAGCGGAAAGCGGATGAACCATGTTTGCGATAGCACCGATACAATTCAATGCGTAAAATGCGTAAATGGCCTGCGGACAGTTTGGAAGTGCGATCGTAACACTATCCCCTTCTCTGACGCCCAGAGTTCTCAGAGATCTTGCGCAGCGCTGTATCTCTGTAAGCATTTTCCTGTAAGTCGTTGAGCTTCCCATGAAATCAAATGCCACATGGTTCGGATATGTCTCTGCAGCGTTTTTGATTCCTTCATACATAGTTCCCTGAAAGTAATCAAGATGAAATGGAAGTCCGTTCAAGTGATCTTTCCAAGGGGTTTTTGCAGTAATAGTTTCCATAAATTGCCTCCCTTAAGCCGTGATTAATTCTTTTACCCGTCTTTAGCCTTTATAGCCGTCCATGGTCCTCTTCTTTCCCCAGAAGAAGATAGCCATCAAACCAGGCCCACAGTTGGATCCGATGGTTGGTCCAATGTAAGTATACTTCACATCTTTAAATCCATACCGCTGTTTCATCTCCTCGCCAAACTCTCTTGCTTTTTCAGGAATATCGGAATGGCATACCCATGCGACCTGATCTCCGGCATTTTCTACAATGCCGTCCATGATCTCGTGGATCCGGCGGATGGTCTTTTTCAAACCTCTCACTTTTTCCTGCACGATCAGATGTCCTTCCAGATCCAGGTTCAGGATCGGGCAGATATTCAATGCTTCACCTAAGATTGCGCCAAGTTTGCTGACACGGCCGCTCCGGTAAAGATATTTCAGCTCATCTGTCGTATACCAGGTATTGACGTTTCCTTTATGTTCTTCAAGCCAGTTGATACAGTCTTCTAATTCACATCCCTCGTCACGCATACGGGCTGCTTCCAGCGCCAGCATGCCGTAGCCGGTGGAGCAAAGTGTGGAGTCGACCATATGGATATCTGCCTCCGGCAGTTCATCCTTGATGATGTCTGCTGCCTGGCAGCCATTATTGTAGGTGCCGGACACGCCGCTTCCAAGACTGATATGAATAATCGGCAGATGATGCTCATTTACGATCGGTGTCCAGAAATCCACAAACTGCATCACGTTCAGCTGGCTGGTCTTCGGTGCCGAACCATTACGCATATTCTCATAGAATATATGACAGTCTTCATGTTTCATGGTGTCGCTGACCAGCTGCCCGTCTAATTCATACTGCAGCGGGATCGCATATATTTCATTTTCCTGCAGCCACTCCAGCGCCAGGTCGCAGCCGGAATCCGTGCATACCACAAATTTCCTTTCCATATCTCAATCCTTTCTTATGATTCGTCAAATTTGTCTGACGTTATTCGCATATACTGCGACAGTATAATATCATAATCCGATTCTCTTTGCACTGTTTTTATTCCGTCAAAACGCCCTCTCCATCAAAGGCTGGGATAAAACTCTGCTCTGCAACATCGCCCTCCTGGATCATACAGTTTTCCAGTCCCCGTGCGACCACATGATCGACTGCCTGCTCGTATTCCTCTCTGCCCACTTTCCGATTCAATTCTTCAAACGGGAACACTCCCATAGGTGTGTACTGGCTCATCAGAGAAAACCAGATCTTATCTCCATAAGTATCTGCCAGATAATCGATCACCCGGATCGTATCCTTAAGATTGCCCGGTGTCATCAGATGCCTGACACAGACACCTTTTTTCATCAATCCATCTTCCGACTCTTTCAGTGCCTGCTCTGACCGGTCCATCTGCATTGGTCCTGCGGATCTTACCATCTGCTCCAAAGCCGCTTTTGCAACCTTAGGATAATCTGGTGCATGCAGATATTTTGATGCAAGCCCTTCATCTAATGTCTTAAAATCCGGCAGGTAGACATCGATCAACCCCTCCAGAAGAAGCAGCGTTTCCGGGAGTTCATAGCCGGAACTGTTCCAGACAAATGGCAGATCAAGCCCTCTTTCTTTTGCCATGCGGATCGCCCCTGCAATCTGCGGCGTAAAATGTGTTCCGGTCACCAGATTGATATTCAGTGCCCCCTTTGCCTTCAGTTCAAAAAAGATATCCGCAAGGCGCTCTTTGGTAATCTCAATGCCAAACAGTTTCCCGCAGCCCTCTTCTAATCCTCCGCCGGAGATATCCCCATTCTGGCAATAAACGCAGTGCAGGGAGCAGCCTGAAAAAAAGACGGCGCCGCTCCCGCTTTCTCCTGACAAAAAAGGCTCTTCATAAAAATGAAGGGCCGCCCGTGCCACTTGCAGGTTTTCTCCCATTCCGCAGAAACCTGTCTTCTGGCCTCTATTCACACCGCAGTCCCGCGGACATAACCGGCAGATTGTTTCCATCGTTTTCCTTTTCTGTTTTGACTATTTCATTTCGGATATGACCCGGTAGATATCCAGCGGAGTTTTTGCAAAAACTTTTGCGCCTGCATTTTCCAGCTCTTCCCTGCTGCCATATCCGTAGAGGACACCAATACTCTCTGTTCCCAAAGAGCATGCTGCTTCGATATCATCTTTACGGTCCCCGATCATTACTGCTTCTTTCGGATCCGCTTGCAGTTCATGCAGAGCATATTCCAGGACTTCCACTTTTTTCGTTCGGCTTTCATCCATAGCTGCTCCGCCGATAAAATCAAAATACTGCGCCAGAGCAAAGTGCTCCAGAATCTGTTTGGAGAAAAGCTCCGGCTTGGACGTTGCCACCGCCAGTGTCCGGCCGTCTGCCTTCAGCTTTTGCAGTAATTCTTCTATGCCGGGATATACGGAGTTTTCAAACATGCCGCCTGCAGTAAAGTATTCCCGGTAATAAACGACTGCTTCCAACGCCTTATCATGATCAAACCCAAACCG
>JAGCAK010000036.1 GCA_017652745.1 Lachnospiraceae bacterium | reverse complement strand
TAGGTCCACGGGCCTGCCGGTCCGCCCAGATAGACCGTATAACGGTCATTAGCCAGAGCGTTATAGTCCAGAAAATCGATCAGATGATAGGAATCTACTCCATCGATCCTTCTCCATTCCAGATTGAATTTCGGGCTTAAAAGGTCTAAACGGTCCGGATTATCAACCATATACTGTGTTGGGTAATCCCGGTAAAGTGTCCCCAGGAACGGTTCTTCCACATTGTTATTAAAATCATCCCATGCTGCAGGCTTCTGCCCTGCCAGCTTGGCCATTTCCTGATAGACAAGATAGGTGCCAGGCACAGACCAATGCATATCACTTCGGAAATAGACGTATTCTCCCCGCTCCATTGCTGCCCCGAGGATCTCTGCCGTTGATACGGCCTGTACATTCGGTGCAGCCAACGCGTTGATCATTGGTTCCGGTTCGGAAACAAATCCCTGTTTTTTATCAGCCGAATTATAAGTGTTCCCAACATAGGCCTGTGGGACCATCGTATACACCAGTTCTCCATCTTCCGGAAGGCAGGCGGCTATTCGGTTCAAAACACTGGTCACAGCCAGAACGTTGGTTTTATCATAAGCATAATAATAGATGCAGTCATCATCCACAAACAATTTGACATATAGTGTATCCGGATAATCATCAGCACTTGCAGGAGGTTTTTCCCGCTTGGAGCCGCTGTGGCTTTTCGCTTCTTCTTCCAGTTTCTTTGCCATCTCTTCCAGATCTACTTCACTGAGATCATCAGAAGATAAGGCGGTGTCTTTCTTGTCCATGACAGCCAGAGAATCTTTGTAGGATGCTGCGCTTACCATATTTCGGAGGTTATTGCAGAAGGAGATCGCCTTCTTACGGGAAGGAGAATGATCACTCAGAAAACTCTCTGTATCCGTGCTGAATTGACCGCTCCAGATGTTTGAAAGGGTGAACCGTGGTGAGTCAGCCAGCATACGATTCTCATCAGAATCAAACGTTCCTTTTTTGCTTGTAAAGAAAGCAAAATAGATACCCAATGCTACAAATGCAGCCACCCAGATGCCCGCTAACACGTAATATAATGTTTTTTTCTTCTGGTTCTTTCTTGTCTTTTTCATTTTGTGTCTTTAAAACCTGAAATACAGGAATGGATTAAAGCTGGAACTTGCAAGGAACAAAATACATAGTACCAGCAGGACAGATGCAACAACAAATTGTTCTATGGTGAAGAAAGTATTCTTTGGAAACCGGAATTCTTTCTTTTTCGTTAATTTAGCAATCACTTGCTTCCACGGTACACTGGCCGCTGCAGCTATCAAAAGCAGCAGAAAGTACTGCTTCAGACAGTAAACAGCTGTAGCGTCAGCTCCACCTGCTGCACCGATTCCAAACATCGCTCCTACTTGTCTGGCGCCATCGGCAAGTGCTTCATGATAGAAAAATACCCAGCCGATAATGACTATTAATATTGTGTACAGCCATTGAACGATTTTCGGCAGTTTTTTCAAAAGCTTGCCCAAAAACAGTTTTTCTATGATCAGCAGCACACCATAATACAGTCCCCAGACAATGAAGTTCCATGAAGCACCATGCCAGAAGCCGGTCAGCATCCAGACGATAAAGATATTCAGGATCTGACGTGCAGTCGAACAGCGATTTCCTCCTAATGGAATATAAACATAATCCCGGAAGAAGGTACTCAGAGAGATATGCCATCTGCGCCAGAAGCCGGTGATGCTTGTGGATATGTATGGATAATTGAAGTTTTCCAGGAATTTAAATCCAAACATTTTTCCCATTCCGATTGCCATATCGGAATAACCGGAAAAATCGAAGTAAATCTGGAAGGTATAGCTGATTGCTCCCAGCCATGCAGCAAGTACAGTGATGTTTTTATCCAAAGTCAAAGTAGACAGGATCTCGCCGCACAGATTTGCGATCAGAACCTTTTTTGAAAGACCGATAATAAACCGGAACAGACCTGCAAAAAAGTCTTCTATACGAACTGTACGTTCGTCCAGATAAGGCTCAATATAGGTGTAATTAACAATTGGTCCGGCAATCAGCTGCGGGAAGAAACTGATATATAAAGCAAGTTTCAAAATACTGGTCTGAACCGGGACTCTTCCCATATACACATCAACCGTATAGGTAATGATCTGGAACGTATAGAAAGAAATACCGATTGGAAGGATCTGCGCAGGAATTGCCTTTGCAGGGATATGGAACAGATTAATAAAGGTATTTCCAAGGAATGCAAAATACTTGAACCAGAAAAGGAAGCCGACACTAATGCCGACACCCAGGATCATAAATAAGAGTTTTAAGCCCTTTTGTTTTCTCCGCTCTGAGCGGGCCATCATAAGACCTGCCATGTAGTTGACAATGATCGAAAGGATCATCATCAAAACAAATTTCGGTTCTCCCCAGGCATAGAAAAGAAGGGACATCACCAGCAGCACGCAGTTACGCCATACTTTATCTTTTCGGATAAAATACAGAATGATCGTAATCGGAAGGAAAAACGCTATGAAAGTGAAAGATGAAAAAACCATTGTTGTGAATACCTTTTACGTTTTCTTTAGAATACTGATACGATCCACGGAATACCGTAGGTAATAAAACTCATAATTGCTGCGGCCAGAATGATACCGATTCCGATTGCAGGTGCGGATTTTTTGATTGGCATACGCAAAAGAGATGCTAACAGTGCACCCGTCCATCCGCCTGTTCCAGGAAGCGGGATTCCAACAAATAGAACAAGACCCCAGAATCCCCACCGGTCGATCCTGTCTCTCTTTTTCAGCGTCTTAGTTTCCAGCCAATTTACAAAACGTCCTGTTGTTTTATATTTTTTCATCCATTTAAAAATCTTTTCGATCAATAAAAGAATAAACGGGATTGGGATGATATTGCCGATCATGCAGATAATAAGTGCTTTCCAGTAAGGAACCTGAAGAAGGGCTGCTGCTATTAAGCCACCTCGCAGTTCCAGGATTGGAAACAGGGAAATGATAAAGATAACCAGCTCGTGATTCCACGAAGCAAAGGTCACAGCTATCCAATCAATTATTCTCGTCATCTATAGCTCCCTTTATTAAAGTCCTAAGTATTGTTTCACGGTATGTTCCATCTGATCGATCTCACAGACATGATCATGCATGATCTGCGCGTCCATGATCTCTTTTACAGCAGAAGGAATAGCAACACCGGAAAGATCCTCCAGTTCTTTGATCACTACAAAATCATCCGGGTCACTCTCCGTGCCTCGGATAGCATTCATAACACTTCGTGAGAATTTATACGGGCTGGCAGTAGAAACAATGACCGTTGGGGTTTGATCATTTGTTTCTGCCACATATTTTTGATAAACGCAATTAGCTACCCCGGTATGGGTATCTGTAACATAACCAGTCTTGTCAAATGTATCACGGATGCACGCTGCATTCTCTGCTTCAGTCGCAAATCCGCCTTCGAAAATGGAAAGCTGTTTTTGTTCCTCTTCCGTAATCGTATACTCCCCTTTTTCGGATAACTCACTCATGAGTTTTCTGCATTCGTCTTCCTTTTCTCCAGTGATCTGGTAGATCAGACGCTCTAGATTACTTGAAATGAGAATATCCATGGATGGTGAACTGGTAAGAATAAAGTCTCTCTTTCGATCATATTTTCCGTTTTGGAAGAAATCAAAGAGAACTTTATTGTCATTAGAAGCACAGATCAATTTCCGTACCGGAAGTCCCATCTGTTTTGCATAATAGCCAGCAAGTATATTTCCAAAATTACCGGTAGGAACAACGAAATTGATCTCCTCGCCGGCATTGATTGCCTGCTCTTTAACCAGCCTGGAATAAGCCCAGACATAATAAGCAATCTGCGGTACCAGGCGCCCGATATTAATAGAATTAGCCGATGAGAAAAGGAATCCATTTTCTTTCAGTTCTTTTTTCAGGGCTTCATCATTAAACATCTTTTTTACACCGGTCTGTGCATCATCAAAATTGCCATGCACGCCTGCAACGAATGTATTTGATCCTTTCTGCGTGATCATCTGCAGTTCCTGAATATGACTGACTCCACCCTTTGGATAAAATACGATGATACGCGTATGAGGCACATCAGCAAATCCTGCTAAAGCAGCCTTGCCGGTATCTCCGGATGTTGCTGTCAAAATAACAATATCTTCCGTTATCTGGTTCTTCTTTGCAGCTGTTGTTAAAAGATGCGGAAGGATGGACAATGCCATGTCCTTAAAGGCGATTGTAGCACCATGGAACAGCTCCATCATATAAGCATTGCCTACTTTACGGACCGGCGCGATTTCAGGACAGTCAAACTTGGAATCATAGGCACTGTCTATGCATTGCTTTAATTCCTGATCAGTAAAATCGGTAAGCATCATATGAAGAACTTCAAATGCAACTTCCTGATAACTCATCAGAGAAAGCTTTTCAAAAGAGATTTCCAGTTTTGGAATATAATTTGGAACAAACAAACCGCCATCATCAGCAAGCCCCTTTAAGATTGCCTGTGAGCTGGTGATCAGCGTTCCGTCTCCACGTGTACTTTTATAAAATACTTCCATGTTTTTATCCTCGTATTATTCGTGATGATGTTCAGGGACTGCACAATCACTATCAATTCCTAAGAGAATCTCCAAGCCGTGTTTTAATGGTTTTATTACAGCTTCCAGATTCTCAACCGCTGCTTTAGGACTACCCGGGAGAGCAATCAGGATACTATTATCCAAAATACCGGCACATGCTCTGGAAAGCCAGGCACGGTCTGTGATTTGGCTGCTTGCGTACCGCATAGCTTCTCCGAATCCTGGAATCATGCGCTGACAGACTGCCTGCAGAGCTTCTGGTGTTACATCCCGTTTTGAGAATCCGGTTCCGCCTGTTGATACGATCAAAGCAGTATCCTGCCCGGCAAGTTCGCGGAATTTCATCATGATTTCTTCTTTCTCGTCAGGAATGATTGTTGTATAAACGACTTCATATCCGTTTTCTTTAAGAAACTGACTAATAGCCGGTCCTGACTTATCTTCTCTTAATCCCTGACTGCCCTTATCACTGATTGTTAAAACAGCTGCCTGATACATACTCTCACCTCATATAATAACCAAAATCTTCAAAAAATCTTTTTGCGTGGTTGCCCTGCAAAAACTGCATCAACACTTTGGCTTCCTTCCGATTTTCAGAATCATTAAGCAAAGAAACATAAATGGTTACCGTCGGACCAGAAGCATCAAACACCTTCAGCATTTGTATATTTTTTTCATCAAAAGTATTTGTGACCGAACAAATACCTATCTGTACAGTACTATTACGAACAGCATCCAACAAAGCGTCTTTGGAATCAAAAAACTGGATCTTACCAATTGGATACAGCAGGTCAAATATCTGTCCATCCTGATTCAGAATGTCTCTTGCACATTGGCCTTCTTTTTGTTCCGGGGAAAGAATACCAATAGACGGAATAATGTCAGAGATCCACAATCCCGCAAATCGTTCATCCCATTCTTCCTGCCAGTCTTCTTCTGCTGTCACTTCCCATAGAGCATCCGTATAACGGCTGTATCCTTCCATCTCTCCATCAGGATCCTCCGTTTGATAAAAGAGAGACTCTGAAGTAAGTGGTATAGCCGGATGGCTACTGGATGTGATCATCGCTAACGGACTATTCATAAGTTCAATTGTATTTCCTGCTGTGACTGCATCATCTTTTTCCAACAGCTGCAAAAGCGTTTCCGACGAGGTAAGCAGTAAATCGCAATTTCCCCCAGTTCTGATTTTATCCAACAGATTTTCCGGTGTATCAAATAGATATTGAATATCATATCCTTTTCCATCTGTTACCAGAAACTTGTCGCCAACCAGAGGCAGTTTCTTATCCAGTGAAGTATCTGCATAAACTTGAAGAATAACTTTATTTGTTTGCGTTCCCTGACAAGCGCTCAAAATAATCATGCAGGCAAGGCACAGCATAACAAGAAAAGAAATATTCCGTTTTACGTATTTGACTGTCCTTTGTTTCATTACAAAAAGCCGTTCACATACTTCGAAGATTTTACCACGATTTATATAGTAGAATCAACAAAAGGATTTATATAAAAGAGCCTTCCGGATCAGGAAGGCTCCGCATCATTTTTATAAACCAGTATTTCTTAATTGACGATCACATCCGTGAATTTTGCTTTTGAGTACATCTGAGCTAACAGATAATCACAGCGTTGTTTTGTAGTTCCTTCATGAGGTACATCAATATCCATACTGCTGGCAAAATCATCTATCATATCATCCGTCAAAAGAGAGGCAGCCTGCTGAACAATTTCTATTTTCTCACTGAGATATTTCGTGTCAAAGAAATCATTGTAATACGAGAAAGAAACCGGCTCCTGCATCAGTTCCGTTTGAGCTTTCATGGAATAGTTCTTGATCGTTTGCTTGCCATGTCCCTTAAAAGCAGGTTCAACAGCATTTCCCATATTTTCCTTTATTGCAAGGATAAATTCTTCTGTATTAAGAACAGTTGGTTCAGGAAATGTTGTAATGTTAGCAAGATCTTTTGTCATTTTTCCGGATTCAATTGTCTTTTTCGTTGCCCACATGAGGCGATCACCAAAATCAATTAAACTCTGATTGTTATCCAGTTGTCCTCTCTTCTTCAAAGCACCTGCCCAGGCGAAGATGGTTGCAACAGAGTTTGTAGAGGTTTCTTCTCCTTTTTGATACTTGTAAAAATGTCTTTGTACAGTTCCATGTGCTGCTTCATATTCATAGCAACCGTCAGGAGAAACCAGCACAGATGTCATCATGGCAAGTGCTCCAAAAGCAGAGGCAACCATATCGCTCATGACATCTCCATCATAGTTTTTTAATGCCCAGATAAACCCGCCTTCACTCCGCATTACACGAGCTACAGCATCATCAATTAATGTGTAAAAATAAGAAATCCCTGCTTCTTCAAATTGCGCTTTGTATTCCTGATTAAAAATCGATTCAAATGTTTCCTTAAACAATTGATCATAAATTTTGGAAATAGTATCTTTTGCAGAGAACCATAGATCCTGTTTTGTATCCAGCGCATAGTTAAAACAGCTTCTGGCAAACTTTTCAATTGATTCTTTTGTGTTGTACTGACATTGAACAATACCCGGTCCATTAAATGTGAAAATAGTTTTCCTTTCGTAGTTTCGGCTTTGATCTTCAAAGAGAAATTCAGCCTTCCCTGCTGATTGAATGCCGGATTCTGCAGCACTGTATAAATCACCATATGCATGTCTGGCAATAGTAATTGGCCCGGTCCAGTTGCGAACGCATGGAGTAATGCAGTTAACTAAAATCGGACAGCGGAAAACCGTACCATCCAGTCTTGAACGAATAGTTCCATTAGGACTTTTATACATGCGATGGAGATGATACTCCTGCATACGAAAATCATTTGGCGTTATTGTGGCGCATTTAACGCCAACTTTATACAGCTTAATCGCATCAGCAGCATCAATAGTAACCTGATCATCTGTATGATCACGATTTTCAATTCCCAGATCGAAATAAACAGTTTTTAAATTCACAAAAGGATGAATGAGTTCTCTTTTTACCAGTTCCCAAATGATTCTGGTCATCTCATCACCATCAATTTCAACGATTGGATGATCCATATCAACTTTGTAAAAAGTATCTTGTGGAGAAAATTGTGTAATTGTTTCATTATTACTTGGATTCATGATTTCAATTTCAAAGTCTTGATCATTCACAAGTTTTTGTTTTACTTGTGTATCCAAATCTTCTTGTGTAAATGCAGATTTGGATGTAAAATCTTGTTTAAGTCCGGAAATAGAGCTTCCAGCGATTCCAAGCAATGACCCTAAATTACCATTTTCATCCAGGAAGTCTTCTTTAATTTCCCAAACACCATTTTGAACTTTGTGAATTAAATCACATTGCTGTAATTTTTTCATAATTTTAGCAATTGTGGTTTCACTACACTTCACATCTTTAGCGATTTTCTTATAAGTTCCGATAAAAATGTTAGTTTCCGGATCACAATGATTCAAAATGTACAAGAAGATCTCAACTTGCTTATTTTCCTTTACACCAAATATATTGACAAAATCATTTAAAGCTTTGTTTCCCTGGTTCTTATCAGCCATTTGCTGCCTCCTGGTTTCGCTTTATAAAAGCGTAGTTTAAATAAAATATTAATCAATAAAAAATATCTAATATAATAAGAAGATTTTAATCCATATATATTAAAAAGTCAATAAGAAAAAGGTAAATAATAAAGGAAAAACAAATAAAAATGAAGTAAAAATTAAAGTGAAGTGAGATATAAATCAACTTAATTAGATAGATCTTTTATAATTGATACTGCTCTGCTGTATCAATCGACTTAAAAGATCTAACATTATTAAAAAGTATTTATCTAAAGGACAACTCCAGAATTAAAAGAGAAAACTTATACTATATCTTTAAAAAGTAAATTTCAATATCAGAGACTGAAAATATATGTTAATAAAATAACAAAAATAAAATATTTTCCCTGGAAATAATTCTGGTTTTTAAGCATGCCTCGATCCGGATCATAAAAAATATGACCTGTTCTATTATCGCTAGCGAAATCCCAATGCAGCTCAATATTTAATAACTAATGAAAAACGTAAAAATAAACAATCAATAAAGTTATGATTGTATAAATAATGTATGAAGTTTTAAAATATGCACAAAGAAATATATGATGGTTTGTTAATATTGATATTTCTATGCTCTGCTTTCATATTTTTCTATACTAATTAATGATAATTTTCACTCCATTATTAAAGAGTAAAAATATAGTTAATTCTTCTAATTCAATATATCCTGGTTATCGAAAGATCATTATCAGCAGCTTTTTGTCTTCTGGTTCTTTTGACCGGATCCATCCTTTTTCTATAAAATTAATTATTATTTTTAATATCCACACCCATTTGAAAAACTTCATTTTGTATTATAATCTACAAATTAGTTTCAAAATATGCTAAAAATGAAATTTGCTGTAGTATTTATTTATAAACAATAAAGTAATATTGCCCTTATAATGTAATAGTATATTCTATTTTCAATACTATAATCCAAGATAAATCAACTTAATTTGCATTAAAATGAAGTGTTTTTATGGCTAATTATATCAAATCTTTCTCATTATCCTTTATATATTCCAATATTTATTCATCCCTTTTACATCTATCTGATCCTGGATCCGGATTTTTATTATGATTTTTGCTGCTTGTAAATTAAATCATGATTATACAGCTTCCTTTTTTTATTCATTATTTACTTCATTTCATCTTTTATACATGAATCTGTATATACATTCATTCATTTTTCTTCATTTTTTATTAATTATTGCTATATTTTCCTTAGTTTTTTGTTAATTTTGTTATTTATTTATCGTTAAATATTTCTCTTTTTGTTTTTATTTCTTTTTTCTTTGTCTCAGCGTTTATTTATTCCTGATCCTCTTTCTTTTTTTTATTCATTATTTGCTCATTTTTCTCACACAAGCCCATACACAAATACGCAAGTTATTTTTCTCTTTCTTGTTTTTATTACTTTTATACTTTTATGTTTTTAGATTAATTTCTTTTATTTATCTGTAATTGATCATAATTAAATCTTTCATTTCTTCTACTCTCTTGTTTTGATTTCTTTTTTTATTTATTCTTTTGCTTTTTTTACTTGTGTTTCTTGTTTTATTCTTGACTTTATTTTTTGTTCGTTATACTATTTTAATCATCAAAGTTTAAGGAGGCACTAAATGGACGTTCAAAATACCAAAACTCATGCCGACCCTACCCAAGATCAGAATAAATCAATTCTTTCTGCTGAGAACTTGACTGATATTGCATTTAATGAGAATGAAAATACTGATAATGAACCAGCACTTGTGACTGAATACGTTTCGGACTGGATCTCTTTAAAAGATTATGCAAATGAACTAGGTGTTTCATATGAAGCGGTCCGTCAGCAAGTAAATAAAAAGCAATCAGAATTAGAAGGTCATATAAAAAACATTGGAAAAACAAGGTTTTTAGATGATGAGGCCCGAAGAATTTTAAGTACTAAAAAGCCTCATACCCCACGAGTCGTAAATAAAACTCCTTTATATTCCAACACTGATAATGTTATCTCAGAACATCCTGTTTCTGTTGTTGATATACGTCGGGATATGATTGATGACAGATGGACGATTGATGATTACAGAAACCGTATTAAACAATTGGAAGATGAAAAACGGGATCTTGAATCCGAATATGAAATGTTAAAATCTCTTCTGGCAAGTATGAATATGGCTGAATTCCGCAGTTGGAAGCGGCAGCAAAAAAGAGAATGGAACGATAAATTTCTTTCCAAAACAGATTATTAAAATAATAAAAAAAGGAATCCGAAAGGATTCCTTTTTTTCAGCTGACCTATAAGCCGGGTTCTGTCTGGAATGATCATCTATCTTGTTTTACTGTCACCAGTAAAATCTTTGCGACCCACCTGAAAGCTCAGCGGGCAACCTATTAACGCTTTCTGCTTGGTCTTGCTTCGGATGGAGTTTACATATGCCCTTCCTGTTACCAGCAAGGCGGTAGTCTCTTACACTGCCATTTCACCCTTACCTTACGGCGGTATATTTCTGTTGCACTGGTCCTGGGATTTCTCCCGCCAGACGTTATCTGGCATCCTGCCCTGTGAAGCCCGGACTTTCCTCACCTGATATTGGCGCGATCATTCAGTCAACTGGTTTGTTATTCTATCTTGTTATTTAAAAAAAAGCAAATGCTTCTTTCTATTCATTAATCGTTATTTTGTAGATATGGTAATACTTCTTTTTGTCCAATATTACTTCATCATATACAACTGCAAATCCAAATTCCTCTGCAAAGGCCTCGATCAGTTCCGGATTGCGATGAGGGGAAAGGATCAATTCTTTTGCTGCCTTTACAACTTCCAACCCATTTCTCAATATACGGTCCATCAGAATTCCGCCCATTCCTGAGATAATAATACTATCTACTTCTCCCGGACAAATCTCTGATAAACCATCTGATAAACGGCATTCGATACACTCTGACAATCCAGCTCGCGTTATATTATGCGAAGCTTTTTCCAGTGAGCCTTTGCTTAAATCTGCGGCAATCACATGATCACAAATATGATTCCGCAGCAAATATATAGGCACATACCCATGGTCTGTGCCTATATCGCTTGCCCGATAGCCGGGCGTAACTAAATCTGCAATTGTTTCTAGTCTTTTTGAAATACTCATTAATCAAGAAAGTCTTTTAATTTTCGACTTCTGCTTGGATGGCGAAGTTTTCTAAGTGCTTTCGCTTCAATCTGTCTGATACGCTCTCTGGTCACATTGAATTCTTTTCCAACTTCTTCCAACGTCCTGGATCTTCCATCCTCCAGACCGAATCTTAATTTTAATACTTCCTGTTCTCGATCTGTTAGTGTATATAAAACATCATTAAGTTGTTCTTTCAATAAGACAAATGCGGCAGCATCCGCCGGAGCGGTAATATTCTCATCTTTGATGAAATCACCTAAATGAGAATCCTCTTCTTCACCAATAGGTGTTTCCAATGAAACCGGATCCTGAGATATTTTGAGTATTTCTCTGACACGTGCCACAGGAATATCCATTTTCTCAGCGATTTCTTCATTGGTCGGTTCTCTGCCGTATTCCTGAAGTAATTGTCTGGAAACCCGGAGCAGTTTATTAATGGTTTCAACCATATGGACCGGAATACGAATGGTCCGTGCCTGATCAGCAATAGCTCTGGTGATTGCCTGCCTGATCCACCAGGTGGCATAAGTCGAAAACTTGTAACCTTTTTTGTAGTCAAACTTTTCGACTGCTTTCATTAATCCCAGATTGCCTTCCTGAATCAAGTCAAGGAGCTGCATTCCGCGGCCGACATAACGTTTTGCAATACTTACTACTAAACGAAGGTTCGCTTCTGCAAGTTTTGCTTTTGCTGCCTGGTCGCCTTTTTCCATTTTTTTGGCTAAAGCCACTTCTTCGTCCGACGTCAGCAGCGGAACTTTGCCGATTTCTTTCAGATACATACGGACATGGTCTTCAATGTTAACATTGTTTTCCAGATCCGACATGTCCAGATCGACTTCCGTTACTTCATCTTCCAATTCGTCTATTTCAATATCGTCCCCCATATCAAGTATCACATCTTCGTCATTAATATCTGTCCGTAAGACATCGATACTTTTGCCCTCAAGATACTCGACGATACTTTCCATATACTCTTTGTTCAGATCAACGCCCGGAAAGAATTTTGAGATCTCAGAATACTCAATAAAATTCTTTTTCTTCTGTGCTGATTTCACAAGCTTGGCGAGGTGTTCCTCGAAATTCGGATCGATCAGCGTTGTCTCTAATTCACCGTCTCCGTCGGGTTTCACCAGAAGATCATTACCCTCGGAAAACTCAACGATTACATCGTTTTTTTCAGACTTACTTTTTGCTGGGACTTTTTTTAGCTGGAGCTGCTTTCTTAGCTGGAGCTTTTTTAGCCGGAGCTTTTGCTGCTGCAGCCTTCTTAGCTGGAGCTGCTTTCTTAGCCGGAGCTGCTCTTGCTGCTGTAGCCTTCTTAGCTGGAGCTGCTTTCTTAGCCGGAGCTGCCTTAGCTGCTGTAGCCTTCTTAGCTGGAGCTGCTTTCTTAGCCGGAGCTGCCTTTGCTGCTGCAGCCTTCTTAGCCGGAGCTGCCTTTGCTGCTGTAGCCTTCTTAGCCGGAGCTGCCTTTGCTGCTGTAGCCTTCTTAGCCGGAGCTGCCTTTGCTGC
>JAGCAK010000035.1 GCA_017652745.1 Lachnospiraceae bacterium | reverse complement strand
GTTTTCGATGCTGTACCGGAAAACGGAGGTCTGCAGGGCCCGGTTATTGCAGAATGCGTAAAGCGCGCCGTCGCAGCCGATGAGTGAACGCATCTGGATCCCGTAGAATGTATCGTCAAATTCATCGGATGTTACGGAATAGGTCCCCGGATTTCCTGTAAGATCCCTGCCGGGCAGAGGCAGTCTTTCATACACAATCTCAGATTTCTTACGGCATATTGTTTCATTTTGCAGCCCTCCTTTCAATCTTCTCGAATTTCCAGTCCGGAACTTTGCAGACCGGACATTGCTGTGGAGGAGTATCGCCGATATAAACGAAGCCGCAGGCTGTGCAGACCCAAATCTCTGTGTCCGCCAGAAGCGCCTCGCCGTTTTGCAGATAACGGGACATAAGGGAGGAGAGCATAAGGGTCACCTTTTCTCCCCAGACACTGACTCTTGCTGCACCACGATCACCTGCTGCATCAGCTGCTTTCCGGATTTCGGCATAACTGTCTATATCTGCCTGCAGTGCTTTTGTCAATGCTTCAACAGAGGCATCTTCAACGGCAGGCGTTTTCTCTGCAAAGAAAGCAGCCAGTTCCCGGAACAGGGATGCTTCTTCCTCCTTATATTGTTTCTCACAGGCGCGCGCCATGTTGGAGCAAAGTGCGGCGAGCTGTCCGGCTGAAAACCGCTCCATATCAGGATCTGCAGCATGTTCTGCTAATTCTTTCCTAAGGGCGGAAATAGTCTCGATGATATTCAGGGCTGGATTATCACTCATCGCAACAGAAGTGAGGATCGCATCATTGTATGAAGTGTCAAAAGGCTCAACAATGTCGTCTTCCGGTTCTTTCACACGCTCATCCTTGGTCATGGCCGCAACGGTTGCGATGATGTCCGCGGCCGGATTATCGCTGATCGCAGTAGCGCCGAGGACTGTATTGGTGAAAGCAGCATCCACCTGCAGCCCTGCTGCAGGCTCTTCTGCCGGCGCATCTTCTGCTTTTTGCGCGTCAGCTGGAGCTTCTTCTGCTGTAAAGTCTGATTTTGGGGCTGTGCAGACCGGACATTTCCAATCTTCTGCCAGCTCGTTGAACGGGGTTTCTTCTTTGGCCTCATCATAGATGTAGCCGCAGATTTTACAAATGTATTTCATAAGTGTTTCTCCTTTGACCTGTTTGTGACAGGTTCTTTTTCATGGGAAGGGCCGGCGGCTGCCATACAGTCCTTCACTGATAAATAAATACGCAACAATTCTATCATAAGAATCGTAACAATTCATTATATTCCTGTTCAAAAATGGCAGAATTTATGTATAATACTGAAATAAAATGTTAGAAATAGGAGATTATTATGAACGCCTTAATTACTGTTGTGGGAAATGACCGTGTGGGGATCATTGCGGCGATCTGCGTCAAGCTGGCCGAATATAATGTCAATGTTCTGGACCTTTCCCAGACGATCCTGCATAACAACTTTACCATGATCATGGCTGTAGACCTTAGTAAGGCCAATAAACCATTTGCAGAGATCGCAGAAGCGCTGCGAGTGCTGGGAGAAGGAATGGAGCTTTCCATTCATATGCAGAGAGAAGAGATTTTTGACGCAATGCATACGATCTGATGCAAACGATGTAAGGAGAAACTGACATGTTAAATCAGAAAGATATTCTTTCTACGATTGAGATGATCGAGCAGCAGCATCTGGATATCCGTACGGTTACGATGGGTATCTCGCTTTTAAGCTGCTGTGATGAAGATATTGAGAAAGCCTGCCAGAAGGTCTACGACAAGATCTGCCGGTCTGCGCAGAATCTGGTGGCAAAGGCAAAGGAGATCGAGGTAGAGTTTGGTATTCCGATCGTTAATAAGAGAATCTCGGTAACACCGATCGCCCTGGTAGCCGCTGCCTGCGGAGATACGGATTATTCTTTGTTTGCGCATGCACTGGATAAGGCTGCAAAGACCTGCGGCGTTGATTTTATCGGCGGCTATTCTGCGCTGGTGCAAAAGGGTATGTCTGATGCAGATAAGCGGCTGATCACATCCATCCCAAAGGCACTCTCGGAAACGGATCTGGTCTGTTCATCCATCAACGTTGGTTCTTCCAAAACCGGCATCAACATGGATGCAGTAGAGCTGATGGGACGGATCATCAAACAAACGGCAGAAGCGACTGCTGACCGCGAAGGCATTGGCTGTGCCAAGCTGGTGGTGTTCTGTAATGCAGTAGAAGATAATCCGTTTATGGCGGGAGCGTTCCACGGTGTGGGTGAACCGGAAAAAGTTATTAATGTGGGCGTGTCCGGACCGGGCGTTGTGCATCATGTTTTGAAGGATATGAAGGGACGGCCGTTTGATGAAATAGCCGAGACCATTAAGAAGACGGCATTCCGCGTGACGCGCGTGGGACAGCTGGTTGCGCAGGAAGCATCCAGAAGGCTGGATACACCATTTGGTATTGTGGATCTTTCCCTGGCTCCGACGCCGGCTGTTGGCGATTCTGTGGCACGGATCCTGGAGGAGATGGGCTTGGAAACCTGCGGCACGCATGGAACCACGGCAGCACTTGCACTTTTGAATGATGCAGTCAAGAAGGGCGGCATCATGGCATCCTCTTCTGTTGGAGGATTATCCGGTGCTTTTATTCCAGTATCGGAAGATGAGGGAATGATCGCAGCAGCAAACTGCGGCACGCTGACCATTGATAAACTGGAAGCTATGACATGTGTCTGCTCAGTGGGCTTGGATATGATCGCTGTTCCGGGTGACACCTCAGCAGAGACGATTTCTGCTATTATTGCGGATGAGGCAGCCATTGGAATGATCAATACCAAGACGACAGCAGTCCGCGTGATCCCTGCCCCGGGCAAGAAGGTTGGCGATACCATTGAACTTGGAGGCCTTTTGGGAACCGCACCGATCATGCCGGTCCATCCGGAAAGCAGCGCTGACTTTATCCACAGGGGCGGGCGGATCCCTGCGCCGATCCATAGTCTTAAGAACTAAGATGTACGACCTGTCTTGCCCCCAACACAATGAGGGTGATGCAATGGGTGTGCACCTGAAAATAGAAAGAGGTGTGAAATGGGAAAAAATCTGAATGTGACCCGCGAAGATGCACTGGAATTATTAAAGAAATATAACAAGGAGGCCTTTCATCTGCAGCATGCTTACACGGTTGAAGCTGTGATGCGCTGGTATGCCAATGAACTGGGCTATGCCGATGAAGCGGATTTCTGGGCAATAGCAGGACTCCTTCATGATGTGGATTTTGAAAACTGGCCGGAAGAGCATTGCCAGAAGGCACCAGAGCTGCTGGCAGAGATCAGTGCGTCGGATGATCTGGTCCACGCAGTCTGCAGTCATGGCTATGGTATCTGCTCAGATGTAGAGCCGATTGATGAGATGGAAAAAGTGCTGTTTGCAGCAGACGAACTGACCGGTTTAATTGGCGCGGCAGCACTGATGCGGTCATCAAAAAGCTGCAAAGACATGGAAGTCTCCAGCTTGAAGAAAAAATATAAAGATAAAAAGTTTGCTGCAGGGTGCTCCAGAGATATCATCGCACGCGGAGCAGAGCAGTTGGGCTGGCCTTTGGAAGAATTAATGGAAAAGACCATCCTTGCAATGAGAAGCTGTGAGGATGACGTGGCAGCCATGATCTGATCATAACGATTTCTTTATCTAAATATTAAATCAGGTTATTTAAAATTAAGATTGTTACAAAAGGGGTTTTCATAATCCCTTTTGTTTTTTTGTGATACAATTTTCCCGTAATAAATAATTCATCAGGAGGTAACAAATAAGATGGGTGAATTAACAGAAAAACAAAAAAACAGTCCTTTGTATAAATACTATGTACGTGATATTGCTCCGGCTCCGGCTGACATCGTAGAACGGGTCAAGAACCGTGACTTCAACGATGCCGATTGTGTGCCGATCTGGGACATCAACTGCATGTTTGATGATGGCTATCAAAAAGATGAATTTGGTATCTTCCTTCATCCGGAAGGAGGTATGGAAGTATCAAACCTGACCGATATGCCAAACGTAACACCGGAGATGCTTGACTTCTGGTTTGCATGGCACGGTCTGGATTCTTTCCGCTATATGATCTGGGATAAGGATGATCATTTCTACTGCCAGACGCAGAATCCGGAGATCAGCCTGAATGAGAATCTTTCCATGAAAGAGCGCTATTGGAATACCACACACATGGTGGAGGAAGTCATCGTACCAGGTGCAGAAGCAAGAAGATTCCCGATCCATTTTGTTCCGCCTTGGGAAGTCGGTTTTGATAAGGCAAAATGGGAGAAGTTTACAGGAACCATCATTTCCACAAACGGAACGATGATCCACTTCCTGCGTCAGAAACCGGAAGGCGGATGTGAGCTGCGGACGCGTTTCTATATGGGATGGAGTTTTGACGGCGAAAAGTATACCTATGATCAGAACCGTCCGGTCATCTGGGAACTGGCTGAAGGGCTTTTGCTTCACAATGTCAAAGAGTATCGGCATCTGGCTGAGATCCTGCCGGAAGTTTATGCGGAATTTAAAGATAACTTCCGTGTCGATCTGGACTGACAACTTGATAAAACATATCTAAAAGGATAAGATAAAGGCTGCCGAAACGGCGGCCTTTATTATTACAGGAACGGCAGGCAGGTGACTGCCGGATCAAGGAGAGTACATGTATAAATGTCCACACTGCGGCGGGGAACTGGATTTCCTGCCGGGTACCGAAATCATAAAATGTGAATACTGTGGCAGTGAGTTTTCTCCATCGGAACTCATCGAAGAAAAAGAGGTTACGGCAGCGGAGTATCAGGAGAAGACTGTTGAAGAGCCTGAGGATAAACAAGATGCCAGGACGATTGAGGCGACCATCTTCACCTGTCCGCAATGCGGCGGTGAGATCTACAGTCTGGATCAGAGTGCAGTGACGTTCTGTTCTTACTGCGGCTCGCAGGTCACCTTGCAAAGCCGCTTATCGCGCATCCGGAAGCCGGATGTGGTGATCCCGTTCAAACTGACAGCGGCGCAGGGCATGCAGGAATATTACCGCAAAGTCAAACGCTCGCTGTTTGTTCCATCGGAGATGAAGAAAGACTCGGAAGTGGAAAAGCTGCGCGGCATCTACATGCCTTACTGGGTCTACAATGTGAAGGCACCGGAGATGCTGAAGGTGTCTTCCTCTGTGGAACACCAGAGCGGCCAGTATGTCATGAAGGACCATTATTCCACGACTTTTACGGCAGAGGGAAGCATCGACGGCATTGCTTACGATGCGGCAGCTGCATTTTCAGATGAACTTTCCGGTGCCATTGCGCCGTATGATTTCCGTGAGGCAAAAGATTTCACTCCAGGCTATTTCTCTTCATTCTATGCGGATGAGGGTGATGTGGAGGCCTACTTATATGAGGATGAGGCCATCAGCGTGGCGGGCGATGCTTACGCAGAGAATGTGTATCATCCGGATATGAAAAAGTATGGACTGGATAAGCAGAAGATTGCTAAAGAGTTCATCACAGATGGGGTGGAGCGCAAGCTGGGATATTATCCGGTCTGGTTTTTGGCAAATAAAAATAAAAAAGGAAACCGGGTCAGCTACGCCACCATTAATGGACAGACGGGAAAAGCGGCAGTGGATCTGCCGGTGGACTTTACCAAATATCTGATCGCATCGCTGATCATTGCAGTGCCTATCTTTGTGCTGCTGACTCTGTTTCTGACAATGACACCGCGGGTCTTAGGGTTTGTAGTCATGGCGCTCTCCATCATCGCCGTGATCTTTGCCAATCTGAAACTGAACGAAGTCTATACGCGCAAAGGCATGTTTGACGATCTGGGATTATCGTCAAAGGATCCGAATGCGCAAAAAAAGGTAATGGCAGAGATCGCAAAACGGCGGAAAGAGAGCTCTAAAGTCAAGAGTGTTCCAAGCATGGGCTCGGTGATCGGTTCCACCTTCTTTATGGCGATCTTCATCCTCGGCGTGATCTATTTTGTGACGAGTTCGCCAGGTATTGCCATTTTGGGATTCCTTGTGATCCTGGCCGCACGGATCGTCTGGAATCTGGTGCAGAGGCGAAAACCAAGGCCGAACAAAAAGATCATTGTCGCTGCACCTATGAAGGAAAAGATAGGGACGCTCTGGAAATGCCTGGCCGCTTTTGTGGTAGTTGGCGCAGTGGCGATCATTTTCCCGGTCAATGACATCTACTTCTACATTGCCGATATCATCGCCATCCTGCTGACTGGCTGGACGGTGCTGGATATTGTTCGCAGTCATAACCTTTTGACCATGCGGAAGCTTCCGCAGTTTGGAAAGAGGGGAGGTGACGAGCATGAGTATTAAAATGCGCGGGCACAAGAGCCGTAAGGTAATCATTGGACTTTTTGCAGTTGTTTTCGCGATGCTCCTTTCCCTTTTGTTCGCTGGAGAGGCAAAGGCTTATGATTACATGGATCCTGATACGGGCAACCGTATCATTATTGAGGATGGGGCCAACGTTTTGACAGAGGCAGAGATCCGGATGCTGGCTGAGGATATGAAACCGGCGTTGGAGTACGGAAACATCATGTTTGTCACTGCAGATGAGCCACATTCCTCGGGAATCAATTATTATGCGGCGAGCATTTATCATTCCTATTTTGGCAATTATGTGAGCGGCACCATGGTCATCATTGATTTTTACAACCGGGATTTCTATATTTTCTCGGACGGGAAAAACTACGATATCCTGACCACGGCTAAAGCCAATGTCATTACTGACAATAACTATAAGAGCCTGTCCAATGCAAAATACTACGAAGGCGCACGGAATACGTTTGCACAGATCATTTCGGTTCTGAGCGGCGGGCGGATCGCTGAGCCGATGAAGCATATCTGCAACGCCATCCTGGCGATCTTGCTGGGGATGCTGATCTGCGCGATCATTATCGGCGCGACGATGGGTGTCAAGAAAGCACCTCCGATCGATCTGGTCAGGATGGCTGCCGTTAATTTGTTTAATGTAAAAGCTGCAACGAAAAAAACGACGACGACTAAGACTCGCATTTCCTCTGGTGGAGGAGGATTCTTTGTTGGCGGCGGTGGCGGTGGAGGTCATAGCAGTGGAGGCGGATTCTCCGGCGGCGGTGGCGGCTTTTCCGGCGGAGGCGGCGGCTTTTCCGGTGGCGGAGGCGGCCATAAATTTTAGAACTGTGAAAAAGCCGGGCGAAAGAAGCAGAATGTGACACCTTATCAGACATTCTCTGCACAAAAATCAAGGTTATGTATAGGTATCAACACAATTGCCAGTTTTGGTTAAAACACTTATTTTCAAAAAAGCCTTTATTTAAAGGCTTTTTGAAAATATAAATTATTTCTAAAGTTGCCTGATACCGAAAAAAACTGCCCAACCTATACACAACCCCCTTTTTTGTGAAAGATGGAAAAAAAGACCTATACACAACTCTAGTTTTTGTCCCGAAAAGAAAAGGGCTGCCACATTATAAAAATGTGACAGCCCCTTGTGTTTTATCCCTTTCTATTTCTATTTTTCTTTTCTGCGTTTCCGTCTGCCTCTGACGATCAGGAGGATGACAACGACGATCACTGCGGCTACGATCAACAGCCAGATCCAGTTGCCTGCCAGGAAGATCAAAAGTCCCTCCAGGAAAAGTCCAAAGCCGGCGAGGCCTTCTTTGAATGCTTTGGTGATGTGCTGGCCGAAGGTCAGAGGTGCATTTTCCTCATTGACTCTGTATACCTCCCGCAGATCGATGGAAACGGTGGAGTATGAGATCTGGGAGTTGTAGTGATTCAGTGTGCCGGTCAGACTATCGATCTGATACTGCGTGCTGCTGATCTCATTTTCCAATATGATTATGTCCTGCATCTCGGATGCTGCAGCTAGGAGTTCACGCAGTCTTGCCAGCTTGGCTTTAGCGGTTTCCAGCCGCGCTTCGACGTCAAAGTAGCTTTCAGAGACATCCTCTGCATATTTCTGCAGGTTGGTGATGGTGCAGATCCCCTGTGCGCCATCCAGGAAGGAATCCAGCTGATCTGCCGGAACCCGGACGACGTAGCTTGCAGAGCGGTAGTAGGTGGAAGCACTGCTGACGCCGGCCATCTCGAAATAAGCGTTGTTCTTTATTGCCAGTTCCTCGATCTGTTTGACGGACTCGTCAAACTGCGTGGTTTCCATGTTGATGTATGCGGTGTAAATGATCTTAAGCCCGTTCTCTGCAGGATTCAGGATAGAAGCATCATCAGTTATGACATTTCCGGTAAAACCGCTGTCTTTGGCACCGGCCGGCTGCTCGTTTGGAATAAAGCTGACGTCTTCGTCCATGGCATATTCACCGGCAGCCTCTGCTTCATATTCCATATCGTTTTTACCATCCATGGCACCGTTATAGGAAGGAGAGCTGCTTGTTTCATAATCGCGATAGGAATCGGCTCTTTTGTAGGAAGCTCCGTCCAAGGCAGCCCATGCGGCCAGTCCACCGCCAACTGCCAGTATTGCACAGGCTGCAATGGCGATGGCACGCCATACCTTCAGATGAGTGCGCAGTTTCTTTTGAGACGGAGCGGCTACCTTATCAGATGCTGGCGTTTCCTGCGATGGCAGTGCCTCATTTATATATTTGTCGTTTACATTGCTTAATGCTTCTGAAAACTGTTTGGTATTCATATGATATAATCCCTTTCTTTCAGATAATTCCTCAGTTTGCTGCGAAGGCGGGTAAGCCGGACGGAAACATTTTTCTCTGTGAGGCTTGTCTGCAGAGCGATATCTGCATAGGAATCAGAAAAATAGTACCGCCGCATGAAAATGACCCGGTCACTCTCACTCAGAGTGTCGAGGAACTGCTCAATCGTCTTTGTAAGTTCTGCGGATTCCACTTCGCCTTCCATATCTTTTGCAGAAGCGATGCATTCTTCCAGCTCTTCCAGGGCAGTATCGTAAATACTGTTGCGCTTTGAGGCTGTATTGTATTGGTAGCGCTTGAGAGAAAGATTGCGGGCGATCCGGCAGACATACGCCGACAAAGAGTCGGGATGGTTTGGGGGTATACTGTTCCAGACACCCAGGTATGTGTCATTGACGCATTCCTCGGCATCGGACGCATTATTCAGAATATTGCGGGCAATCTTTTCACAGAGTCTTCCGTACTTTGCGGATAACTCCGAGATGGCCTGCTCTGATCGTTTGAAAAATAAATCAATGATTTTGTTATCTTCCATGCTTTTCCCTTTCCGCCTCAACTATTAACTACGGATTGAGACGGAAATACTACATCGATCTGAAAAAAATTTGAAAAATAAATTTTACGGTGTATGTAATATAGTCTATAATTATGAAAAATGTATTAACTAAAGTAGAATTTTAAAAAGGAGAGGGGTTATGGCAAATAAGGTTGGAAAGCTGATCAAGAAAGCACGGACAGATGCAGGGCTGACACAGGAAGAGCTGGCAAGAAAGGTAAAAGGTGTTTCTGCCTCTGATATCAGCAAGGCTGAGCGCGGAGAGATAAGACTCACCAATGAGGCACTGAAGAAGATCGCAAAGGCGACGGGCGTGACACAGAAGTCACTGACAGATGCAGCAGCCAGCAGCACCTACAGCAAGCAGGGTAAAACCAGCAGCACAAAACCAAAACAATCCTCCAGTTCCAAGCCGCGGCAGAGCAGCAGCTCTACGGCATCCAAGAGTTCCATGCAGGTGACAGCAACGGAGAAAAAGCTGGTGCAGCTGTACAGAAAGGCGGATGCTGACAGTAAGAAAAAAGCCATGGCAGCACTGAAAGGAACAGAGATCAGTGATGTTGTGGAGTCCTTCATTGGAAACGCCATCGACAGCTTATTTAAGAAATAATTGACAGGAGATTACTAATATGACAAAAGTAAAAGTTGAGCCGGGTCCATGCGGCTTTAAGACGATTGTGACTGCCGAGGTTGACGAAGACGAACCGACGGAAGTTAAGGTCAAAGTAGCCTGCGGCTGTGAAGCAGTGCAGAAAATGATGGAAGCGCTGGGCGATACACTGGATGCGTATGAAGTGTGTCTGCAGAAACCGGGACGCGGACCGCTGTTTGATTATGCAGCAGAACATTTTCCGGTACACGTGGTATGCCCGGTCATCACCGGCATTACTAAATGCGTAGAGGCAGAAGCACAGCTGGCACTGAAACATGATGTAACGATCGAGTTTGTAGACTGATCTTTGAGACTGACCGATAATTTACAACTGACATGAAAAAAGAAAAGAACTACAAAAAAATCCTGAAGCAAGGTTTGAGTATCCTCTTAGGCTGTATTTTTATTGGAGGTGTATTAATGATGTCCGGATGCGAGAAAAATCCAAGTGAAGCCCCGGTTTCTGGAGAAATAATCGATCACTCGGACCCGAGTGCACCTAAAGAGATTGAATCAAATGAACTGGTTTCTTTTGAAACCGGCTTCTACCGTTATGAAACAGATCCTGCGGAAGGAGGCTTTAGATACAGTTTTTCACTCAAACCAATCGATGGAAAACTGACGCTTACCGAGGATAAGCGTTACCAGATCAGCTGTGAAGTGGAAGAAGCCGTGCTGGATAAAGTGGAAGAAATCATTGAACAGTATGATCTGGCCCAGTGGAATGGAAAGAACAGATATACTTCCGGCTTGCCGGAGGAGTATTCCCCATATTATCTTACGGCAGAATATGCATCCGGAGAGCGACTCTATTTTTATCTGGATGGAGAACCGGAGGCAGAGTGGAGCGGTGCACTTTTGAAATTCTTCCGGGAAGTGTTTGCGGTAAATGGATTTGCACAGGTGCTTCCGCCCGAGGCATCCTATGTATTTACCCGATTTGACTTTGCTTATAACGAAGGGGAAACGTTCTACAGCTATGGAAATATCCTGATGCCGGGAAGGGATACGGATTATATCACCTGCCTGCATAAGTATGTCTGGTCTTTGGATGATCCGGAGGAAGAAGATGTGACGATCATGATCCCGGATGATTATTTTGCAAAAGTCAAGGGCCTGGTGGAAGAGTGCAATCTTTATGAACTGACCAACTGGTCTATTATGCCGCCGACATTCCATCACGGTGATGCCGATTTCTACGGATTTACTCTGGAGACAGCCGACGGAAGACAGTTTAGCGGCTGGTATGAGGGAGATGAGATCCCGCCGGAGATGGAAACGATCAAGGAAAAAGTCATCGCCTTTATGGACCTGATATTTGAAGAAGGCGAAGAATACTCTATAGATGAGTAAGAGCCCCGCTTGAATAACTGAATACCGCGAATTGTTTTAAAAATAATACAATAAATAGGCAACAAATTATATATTTTTGTTGCCTGTTTTAATATAATTGAAACTGGATTTTTACAACATGTAATACGTTTATTAAATAAAAGAAAGGAATGACCTCTATGTGTGATTGCAAGGACGAAAAAGGAAAAGCACTGGACGCAGTGCTGGATGAGTACGGCAGAGATGCCGGCAGCCTTATAGGCATCCTGCAGAAAACGCAGGATATTTACGGGTATCTGCCATCGGATGTGATCTATTATGTAGCGGCTCAGACTGGTACGACCCCTGCAAAGGTAATGGGTGTTGCCACCTTCTATACGCAGTTCCGTCTGGAACCGGTCGGAAAGTATCTGATCATGCTGTGCAAGGGAACGGCCTGCCATGTCAACGGGTCAGATAGGATCGAAGCGGCAATCACCAATGAATTGGGGATCCAGAATGGTGAGACCACAAAAGATGGTCTGTTTACGTTAAAGAACGTGGCCTGCCTGGGATGCTGCTCCCTTTCTCCGGTCATGATGATCAATGAAGAAACCTTTGGTTCTCTGACACCGGATAAGGCGGTCGAGATCCTGAATGAATTTAAAATCAGGAAGGAGGAGATCGCATGAGAGTTGTAGTAGGACAGGGCAGCTGCGGTATCGCAGCAGGCGCCGGAAAAGTGTATAACGCACTTGCAGCTTTGCAGGCAAATCCTTCTGATTTTTCGCTGGAGACAACGGGATGCATCGGCATGTGCTTCCTGGAGCCGATCGTCGATCTTTACGAAGGTGAGGACCTGAAAGCGAGACTGGTCCATGTGGCAGAAGGTGATGCGGAAAAAATCGTTAACGCTGTTTTAAAGAATAACCTGGATGACCTGAAGTCGATGATGATCAGCGATGATGATGCATCGTTCCTTTCCCAGCAGACAAGAATCGCACTCCGCAACTGCGGCATTATAGACCCGACAGATATCAACAGCTATAAAGCAAAAGACGGATATAAGGCACTGGAGAAAGTGCTTAAGACCATGACTCCGGAAGAGGTCATCGAGGAGATCAAGGTTTCCGGTCTGGCAGGACGTGGCGGTGCCGGATTCCCGACCTGGTTTAAATGGAATGCTGCACGCGACAGCGAAGGCGATGAAAAGTATCTGATCTGCAACGCAGACGAGGGTGATCCGGGTGCTTTTATGGACCGCGCTGTTATAGAAAGTGATCCGCATAGTCTGATCGAAGGTATGCTGATCGGTGCTTACGCGATCGGGGCAAGCGAAGCCATCGTTTATGTCAGAGCAGAATATCCGCTGGCTATCATCCGTCTGGAGAATGCAATCGCACAGGCAAAAGAAGAAGGCCTGATCGGACAGAACATCATGGGAACGGACTTTTCCTGTGAGTTCCGTTATATGGCTGGCGCAGGCGCGTTTGTATGCGGCGAAGAGACTGCACTGATCGAATCCCTGGAAGGAAAGCGCGGCATGCCGCGCCTGAAACCTCCGTTCCCGGCAGCAGCAGGTTACAAGATGAAACCATCCAATATCAATAACGTGGAAACGTTTGCGAATGTGGCATGGATCATCAACAACGGCGGCGCTGCTTTTGCAGCCATGGGAACCGAAGACAGCAAGGGAACCAAGGTCTTCGCGCTGACAGGCAAGGTCAAACGCGGAGGTCTGGTGGAGATCCCGATGGGTGCTACGCTTCGTCACGTCATTTTTGATATCGGCGGCGGCATCCGTGAAGATAAAAAGATCAAAGCCGTACAGATGGGCGGTCCTTCCGGCGGATGTATTCCGGAGAGGCTCCTGGATACGGTAATCGATTATAAAGCTCTTTCCGCGACCGGCGCGATCATGGGATCGGGCGGTATGGTCGTTATGGATGAGAGCACCTGTATGGT
>JAGCAK010000005.1 GCA_017652745.1 Lachnospiraceae bacterium | reverse complement strand
TTGCCGTCAAACATCATCATAAAGTTTTCTTTTTCTGTTAACTTAGACATACCCTATCCTCCTATATATTGAATTTTTAAAAAATTAAAGACTGATTAGAAATGATCTGCATACATATATAAATCATACACTTTTTGCCTGTAAAACAATAGCTAAAAATATAAATGAGGTCATTCAGGAGCTTTTCCTGAAATGAAACTCGCCTCTGCATTTCTGCAGAGGCGAGAAAAGGATTTGATTAAAATTTAATCACTTGGTGTTTGGATTAACCACGTTTAGCAGCTCTCATTTCTTTCATAGCTGCTCTCTGACGAGCCTCCATTCCGATACGGTCATAGAGTACATTGTCAGGCTCTTTACCAGCAGCAATACGAAGCTTCTTGTCATAGTCATACAGACGTCTCTCATTGAAGATTCTGTTCATGACTGCGCAGACAACTGCCAGGATAGCGATCAGTAAGAATGCATAGTCGTAGTTAACTTTTCCAAGAGCTGCCATTACGTAGGACAGCGGAGCGGAAACAACCATACCAACCGGAGGAGCACCAGTCATAACTGCCTGGAAGTCTTCACCTCTCCAGTAACGGACGATTGCGGAAAGACCGAAGTTCGAAGATGCACCCATGAACAATCCGAGTAACCATGTTGCTGCAACGGTGCAGATGATGTTGTGGATCATACCTAAAATACCAGCTGCGAGCATGATCAATGCTGTGATAAAGATAGCAAGTTTCGGACCATACTTGGAGTCGATGACACCCAGATACCAGCTGCCGAACAATGCGAAGATTGCAAGTCCGAACAGAACGGCATTAGCACCACTGCTCATAAGTACGAATCCCGGAACAGCCAGAACATCCAGTGCCGGGCCATAGGAATACAAGACAGGAATAACCTGTACCATGTAAGCCATAGCACATGACAACAGCCAGCCAGCAGGCAGGGAGATCATGTACCAGTCAAGGCAACCCCAAATAACTTTACGTTTCCAAACAGAAGATCTTCTGTTCTCGATCTCCTTCATCATCATTTCCATAGCCTGCTCTTTGGTGAAGGTCGGGTCATTATCACGATAGCATCCAACCATTTCCGGATAGTCTTTGATGAAAATCGAGAAGAGGATGATACCAATGAAAGCCAGTGCCCACCATGGAGCGAATGCGATGAAGTTTGCTTTAACCATGCTTCCAGTTCTTCCCAGTGCACCATAGTAAACGGTCATGAACAGGGAAAGGCAGATACCGGTAACGATAGGGAATGCCATCGTGGAAATACCCATAACCATACCTCTCTTCCTCGGGAACCAGTTACCAATGATGTACGTGGTGAAGGAACATCCGCCGTAGGACATACATGTGTTATTGATTAAGTATGCAAATGCCCATAACCAGTTGATCTTGCTCTGATCTTCTGCTGGTGGAATGATCATGATCAAAACAGAAGCGCAAAGACCGATGATAAAGCAGGTCAAGCTGACTTTTTTCCAGCTCTTAACTTTACCTACGTTTGGAGCAAGGATCAGGTAGTTGATGACGAATCCCAGCGGTGTACCTACAAGTGACATCAGGGTTGAAGTTGTTGCACCACCATAGTACTGGGACATGACGTTTGACGGATAGTTAGTCAAAGCCGTGTAAACAGCATATCCGATTGCCTGGTAGATGACAAGGATCCAACCACGGAAGCCAAAATTGTACAACGAGTCTTTTTTTGGTTTTGTGTCCATTACATCCATTAAAAAATATACCTCCTTTTTTTATTTGCTCGTAAAGTGAGCACCCTAATATTTATTTAAGACCAACAGTAAAGTTGTCCTTAAATTCATTATAAAGATCCGGAAGGATCTCAGCCAGATGCGTGAATTCTTTCACATTGTGCATCAGCATGGAACGACCCATCATTTCCTTAATCTCATCCGGCATCTGCGGACCACCGGTTGCAGGGACTAATTTGCCATTTTCATCAGGCATATATCCCATATAGAAACGGGTCCTGAGCTCGCTGCCGGTTGCGGTCGGCCGCAGGAAATGAATCATGATGGCCGGTGCAGGTGTGCAGACGATCGTACCTTTGAAATCTTTTAATTTTTCCGGATCAAATCCTACTTCGGTAGGATGAACAAAGTGAAGTTTGACCGGGACAGCCGGCTGTCCGTCAGCCAGTGCTTCTTTAATATCATGCCATGTATCCCAGTAACGTTCTTTCATGGAAAGACTGGAATCCAGGTTTTTTTCAACACTCTGGCTTTGGCAGTAATAATGGTCGTCCTTGTCCCAGATCACATAGCGGAAGGTGTCCAGACCATGCCATGCAAACCACCAGTCAAACATTTCCGGTGTCACGCCAGGCATATCCGTCAGGTTCGCCATAATGGAACCGCCATCCGGGCATTTGAACAGGCCAAACTCACATGGAAGATATCCGTCGTCAAACATTCTGTTGATATCTGCGATATTAAGACCATCTTCATTATCATATTTAAATGACATGATCTTAGCAGCCACGTCCTCCGGGACTGGCTTGATCGGCAGTTCATAATATTTATACAACGGGTGATTCTTCAATTCTTCTGTAATTTCGATACCCATGTATTTATTATCCTCCGTCACTTGGTAAAAGTGAAATGAATATCAAGTGTGATTATAGAGCAATTTGTGCAAAATTACTATAAAAAAAATAACCAAAAACTAATCCAAAATTTCTACGGAATGACACTTGACGGATTTAGCAGAAAAACGTCAAAACCGGTAATACGGTCACCGTATAATAGGCGGTGGCCATATCCCGGTCCTGACTTTACTCTATTTCAGTATTTTTATGCTTACTTCCCTAGTCTTCAATGATGCACTCCGTAAGAAATAATTCAGATTCTTTTTAGAATAATGAATACTCTTTCTTCAGGAGCTCTTCCCATTCGTTGCAGAACTTCACGATTCTGTCTGCTACTGGAGGGATGTCATGAATCAGGCCGACAACCTGTCCTGCAAGGACAGCGCCTTTTTCTCTGTCACCTTCCATTGCTGCAGCACGAAGGGATCCCATTGACATCTCCTGGATCTTAGCTTTTGCTTCACTCCATGGAAGGTCAGCTTCGATCTTGAGCATTTCTTCTGCCAGAGGGTTCGTGATCTGCCAGCTTGGCTCGCCTGTAGACTGTCCGCATGCAACGATATCTCTATCGATAGCATCAACGATAGCCTGTTTGCAGTTCGGATGGATCGGGCATTCCTGAGTAGCCATGAATGCAGTACCCATTTCAACGCCTTCTGCGCCCTGAACGGTCAGACCAGCTGCCTGTCTCGGGGTAGCAATACCGCCGGAAGCAACGATCGGAACACCTAAATCAGCTTCTACAACTTCTGCAAGAAGGACACGTGCACTAACTTTCGTAACATGTCCGCCGCCTTCGAAACCTTTTGTGATGATGACATCAGCGCCAGCTTTTGCAGCAACGATTGCATCTTCCAGATAGTTGATCTTTGCTACGACTTTGATTCCAGCCTCGTGGAATTTGTCATAGTACTCTTTTGTGAAATCATACTGAAGGAGGTTCAGGCTGTCGATATAAGCAACTGCCGGTTTTCCTTCCAGAATTGCGGAAACACCAACTTCCAGCATCGGGCTAGGATCCAGGAAAAGGTTTGCAGCAAATGGTTTGTCAGTCATCTTACGAACTGCATCCATCTGTCCTAAAATGATTTCCTTTGGCATAAATCCGCTTCCCAGTGTTCCAAGGCCGCCTGCTGCAGAAACTGCACCTACCAACGGAGCCATGGATGTCCAAGCCATTGCACCAGAAATAACAGGATATTCAATGCCTAATGTCTCACATACTCTGTTTGCCATTTTTTGTTTCTCCTTTTTTTAATATTTATTGGGCAACGCGGGATCACTCCCGCGTCACCCAACAAAGTTACTTGAGCTGTTTAAACAATTAGAACTTCAGTGGCTGTACCGGATATTTCTCAATCGGAACATCCTCTGTGGTGAGTTTCATCTCGCCATTGTCATTCTGAACGATGATCCATTTCAGCCAGTTCTCATTATCCATCTGCGGATAGTCTTCTCTTAAGAACCATCCTCTGGACTCATGTCTCATAGATGCAGCTTTCAGATGCATCTCGCAGGAAAGAACCATAGCTTCTGCCTCATGGCAGTCAAGCAGATCATGGAAGTCTTTCGCTTTCATCTTCGGTACCAGAGCTTTTGCTCTCTCGAGTTTTCTCAGGCAGATATCAAGACGATGCTGTGACATGATGATACTGTTCTCGCATGGGCACATGATGTCCTGAACGATATCGATAACATCAACTGCTGTGCATCCTTCTTCTCTTTCCAGAGGTGCATAAGCATCTTCTTTCAGTTTAGCAACCTGCTCGTCGCAGATCTTGTTCTGCTCTGCTGTCTTAACGAACTCAGCCATGCTTTCGCCGCCGACAATACCAGCAAATACAGCGTTCAGGATACCCGAACCTCTGTTACGTCCCGGAGGTGCCGGAACAGCGCCAGGTGCGCCGGATCCGCAGTAGCAGGAGTCGCCTGCTGCGAAAAGACCAGGAATTGTAGCTGCCATGTTGCCGTCAACTCTGATAGGTGACTGCTCACCAACAAGGCCTGGAACAACTTCCATATCTTTATCCATCTCTTCTTCGCCTTCACCCTGGATGGACCAGAATGCCTGGCCATATGGACGGCCTTCACCCATCATGCCGCCGCCACCGCCACGCATCTGTGGAATGTGCAGATAGATAGGTCCCTTGCCTTCAGACATCTGCTCATACCACTCACGAATAGCGGATGCGCTGATATCGGACTCTGGGAATCTACGGAAGTTCTTGGTTACGTTCTCACCAAGTTTGTTATACATGTTGTTCTCGCCGAATACGCACTCATGGAAGCTCTCTTTTCTGAACAGCTGTCCAAAGTTACCGAACTCGGTATTTCTCATCTGAGCGCCTGCTCTGTATGCTGCAGCGATACCATCGCCACGGCCGTTGCTCCACATTTCGGAAACTCTGTAGTTCTGGCTGCCTGTAGCCATCATAACTGCTTTTGCTTCGAAGATGTAGAATTTGCCATCAAGAAGACCATATCCGACTGCGCCTGCGATCTTGCCGTTGTCTGTCAGAAGGTCAGAGATCGTGACTTTGTCATAGATCTTAACGCCAAGTTTCTTAGCGTTCTGTGTCATCTTAATGCAGCTGTCAAGGTCAATACCAAACATGAAGGTCATAGGACCAGTTGGCATTTTAACCTTAGGAATGGAGATTCCCCAGCCTTCCATACGGTCGATCATCTCGTTGTTCATAGCAACGTATTTTAACATTGTGTCCTGATCGCCAAGATAGCATCCGACTGCATGTACGTGATACTGCAGGAAATCTTCCGGTTTCATATGATCAAGGTCAAAGTACTGAAGAACGCCGCCGCCCTTGTTAGCTTTTCCGCCATAGCCTGCGAACTGTTTCTCAACTACGATGACGCTTGCATCAGGATTCTTTTCTTTTGCAGAAACTGCTGCTGTGAGCCCAGCTATACCACCACCAACGATGAGGATATCAGCAGAGTCTCTTACTTCTTCATAGTTCTGTCCCATATTTACCTCCTTATTGTGCGCGGTACATATCAAAGCTCTGTCTGTAGCTCATGCCCTTATAATCAATAACTACCTTGATGCAGCCCTTCTTGCACATTGCCTGACAATATCTGCAGTGTGCACACTCGTCTACATATTTGAAAATTGGCTGTTTCTTTTCAGCATCCCATCTGATTACGTCGATGAAGCAAGCTTTGTAGCATAACTGACAACCGACACAATTTTCAGGATTGTATTCAATTTTGTTATTGCAATGTAACATCTTACTCCACCTCCTATAAATTATCTTTTTCCTCAGCGTAGAGCTGTGGAAGGATTGCTGCAACGTTAGCCCATTCTGTAGCGTTCTGGATCATCAGTTCCTGTGCTACCATTGGCTGCATAATGAATCCGTCCGGAAGAGACTTGAAGTTATTTCCATACATAACTGTCCAGCCGTACCAGATTCTCGTTCTGACTTCGATACCACCCTCAACTTCTTTGACCTGATGGCATACGAAATAGTCAGGTGCAGCATTTGGCGGGTTGCCATCAGCAAAGTTACGTCCGCAAACCAGAGTCTTAGTTTCCTGATCCGGACCGATCTTGCTCATGTCAAATCCAACGCTTGACGGGCATTTCAGGCTGAGATAATCAATCTTAGGAGGTCCGAAAGGTCCCATGACACCCATTCTCTTGATCTCCTGTGTTGTATCCCAGTATTTCTCCTGCGTTGTTCTGTCAGGGTCTTTTGAGATAACTGACTGCATTGATAAAGCGGCAATGTTTTCCATTGGATTGATGATCGTAAATCTTAATGGATCAAGGCCTCTCCATGCAAAGTACCAGTCAATCATGTCCGGTGTTCCGCCAGGAATAAAGGTACAATCTGAAATATACCCTGTTCCATCCGGTACACTGGTGTAGCCGATCTCATCTTCAAAACCTGGCTCTAAGATCTTAGCTCTGTCAACAAATGCCAGCTGTCCAACTGGATTCATTGGCGGCCCAAAGATCTTTCCGGCTTTTTCTGGAGCGATTTCAGCTAATTCTCTTTCGTAGTACTTGTAGTAACTTTTCTGTTTGTCTTCTTCAGTTACCTGTACTTTTGGTTTTGTGAAGTTATCCATAAAAATACCATCTCCTTTCTTAATATATATGCATTATATTTCAAAAGGTACCAGAAGTGCAATACTTAATAAGAATGAGGTCATTCAATCGATGATCCTTATGCAAAATGCACAAAAAAGAGCATTCTTTTTCTCTTTTCGAGAAATACAAATGCTCTTTTCAATCAGAATATATATTTAAGAAAAACGATGACTTTTTTTTAATATGTCTTCATGACTTCATCGATCAGCGAATAGAACAGCGCAATCGCAGGATTATAGTTATCCTTACTCCAGCAGATAGAAAAATCCAGGTATCCTGACTCCGCGATCCTGATAACCTCCACATGAGAGCTGTTCCGGATATATTGATCGATCGTAATCGCTGCTACACCTTCTCCCATATCCGCCCAAAGAAGTTTTGTCTCGTTATCCGGAGCGATCCTCACTTTCGGTTCAAAACCGCATTCTCTGCAATTTTGGATCAGCCTTTCATTTCCTTCCGGATTCTCGACAGAAAGAAGGAATGTCTGATCCTGCAGATCGGTAAGATGATATTCCTCTCTCGGTTTGAGCCCCATTGTTTTCGGAACAACATAAAAAGTCGGAATGGAATAAACCTTCTCATACAGGATCTCATCTTTATTTTGGATCAGATTTGCCATCATGAAGCTGATATCACAGACGCCCTTGATCAGATTATTTTCCAAATCCATCATCGAGCAGCTTTTCAGTTCCACATCGACCTGCGGATATTCCTCTCGAAATTTAGAAATATGGTAAAAAGTCTGGCTGTCCAGGCAGATTCCATTCAGGATACCGATTACCAGTTTACCTTCCTCTCCTCTGCTGATCTGCCTGCATTTTTCAAGAAGTTCAAAATACTGGCGTTCCACCCCAAACAAACCATTATAAAGAGTCGAACCAGCCGGCGTCAGCCGGATCCCGTTCTGCTTACTGCGCCAGAAAAGTTTAAACCCGATCTCTTCCTCCAGCATCGCGATATTTCGGCTGAAAGAAGGCTGAGAAATATGGATCATCTGTGCAGCTGTTGTAAAGTTCAGCGTTTCGGTCGCGGCACGGAAGCATTCAATCAAAACATCATTCATAATACACTCCTAAAGTCCTTTATTCCGGAGTAGGTTCAACTCCTTTTCTGGCCATCAGCTCTTTCAGGCGGGCAATCACTCCATCAATATCCGCGAAATCACCGTTTGGATCTCTGTAAGGCTGTTTTTTGAGGATAACACTGAAGGCTTCCATAGCCGTCAGAATATCTCTGACATCCTGTTTTTTTAACAGCCCGATCTTTGCATACATTGAGATACGCCAAAAAATCTGCGCTCTGTCTACACCCAGGTCCTGCGCTGCGATCATGTTCTGGGTGATTTTGGCAACGGCTGCCATTAAGGTTCTGTCTTTCCATTTTAAACTGATAACCATCTTATTTATCCTCTTTTCCTAGTTGATTAATTATATATAAAAACCCAAATAAAAGAAACTATTTTTTAATCTGTACCTGCCGGATCTTGTCCGTTACCTTTTCTTTTACTTCCTGGTAAGTTTCCTTCACGCCCTGATATGTATCCTTAACACCATCGATCATATCATCGACTAAAGACTTTCTCAAAATCCCCACAGCGTCTGCAACGATTTTCTTTTTTTCCTTATCCATACCCCTGTATTCCTGCATGACTTTATAAAGGTTTTTTGCAGTAAATAACTGACCAACCGTTTTGTAATCATCTACCAGATCATAAAGCACTGCAATAAAGTGCTGTTTTTCTTCATATGACATGGAATCCAGCCATTCACGGATAGTCTCACCAGTGTTTTCCCCTGATTCCGTCAGTTTTTCAGCGTAGGCAAATTGTTTCGGACCGCACTCCCAGGTTACCAGGTGATGCTGGGAGATCCCGTTCGATGCATTACTATGCACGACCTGATAAGCTTCCTGATGAGTCAGAAGCATCCCCACCAGAGAATCCTGCGGTACAAAGGTGTGGACCCGATACTGATTTTTCCTGAATTGATCTTTTTCCAAAACTTTTTGATTAAATCCAGGTCCATCGAAATTATAAATGCCCATGATCCTGTGGTTGATCTTATCCGGGCAAAACGCGCCTGCATAAACAGCTAAATTACCGCCTTTGGAATGTCCCCCGATATAGAGTTCCCCTCGCGTGACAGCTGCTATCTGCTCCAAATAGTGCACTGCTTTCTGCTGCGCTTTCACCTCTTCGTAATAAGCCATGTCCATGCATTCTTTCCACCCGGCAAGAGAATCATCGGTCCCTCGAAATGCTATAAACCGTTTTTTATTACTGAAGGAGAACGTTACCGCAGCAAACTGTGTTTCCTGTTCCGGATCGATCTCGTTCACGAACCTGAAAAGGGTAATGTCTTTAAAACGTTGTGCAGCGGGAAGAAGTTCTTTTAAGGTTCTGTCTTCTTCCGAACAATATGGCGGCAGTTCTTCTAATACAGAGCTTTGGCAAAGCGCAGTAATGGACATCGGCTGTTTCAGATCTTTCGGTGCGATGCCATCCATATTCCAATAAACGATCTGACTTAGAATTGCCGCATCAACTTCGCACAGAGGAAATGTATCAAAAGGAAGATCTCCTCTCCATTTTACATAATCAATCAGATTTGCCATTATTTCCTATAATCTATCCCGTAGTATTTTTTTAATAATTCCGGAAACTCCTCTTCCGGAAAATCACGTTTTGTTTCCACGCCGTTTTGATTGATCGTCAGCGTATTGTTATTGATCTGGATAAAACCGTCTTCGGTCGTAAGGTTTACCATTCTGGTTGAATGAAAGACAGTATTTCCCCGATCGATCATATCCTGACAGTTTCCATAAAAATCAAACGGAAGCATGGCAATCGGAGCAAAAATGACGCAGGAACCATCTGTCTGCCAGCTGTTCTTGAGCATCTTCCAGCCCCTGTCCGTATCCTCGATCCAATAACACTTTCCGTTTATCATGGTTTTTTCACCGGAAAGCGGTACGGCTCCTGCCGGTTTAGGTCCTCCCATACCAACATCGCAATAATACTCTTTTCCATCCAGCGTAACCATCACGCCCCTGTGGTCTAATCGTCTGAGCGTCCCAAAAGCAGGAATACCCATCCGACACATGACCCCAACGGCATCAAACCCGAGTCCTTTGAGCAGAAGTAAAAAGGCCCCATTCAGTTCAAAGCAAAAGCCGCCTCTATGTTCTGTTACAATTTTATGAAACAGAGCATCCGGTTCGAGGTTGACTGTTCCCCAGTTTTCATAAACTGCCAGATCCTCAAATGGTACTGATATCTGATGTTGGAAAATCAGATAATTCAGGTTATCCATCGTGATTCTTCCGTCAAAGTGAGCTCCGATCCTCTTCAGATAGGCCTCACACTGTTCTTTAGAAAAACCATCAAAAACAAATTCGTACATTTTTTTCTCTCCCCTGATGATTGAAATCATTCCTCATAACTGCTATAATACGCTCACTTGCAGGATTGGTATATCGGTAGCACATTGGCTTCCCAAGCCGAAGAGGCGGGTTCGACTCCCGTATCCTGCTTTTTTCTTTTGTCAAAAATCAATAAAGACTATCACCCAGCAGACGGTTGACGTAATATTGCTTGGTATTCGCATAATGTTGCGAGATAGCCTCCTCTGCTCCTTTCAGATCACCATCTGCCAGACAGTTATAAATATTCCGATGTTCCAGATAGGAACGTTCTGCCAAAAAGGTATCTTCCAGTGTGGATGACAGAAATCTTCCGATCTGCACACTGATCTGTTCATAAAACTGTTTCAAACGACGGCTTTCGGAAAAGTCTACCAGAAACTCATGGAATTTGATATCCCATTTGATTGCATCCAGAACGTTTTCTTTATCCAGGGATTCCCTGATCTTATAAAGTGTTGCCTCAAGCGCCTGCAGGCTCAGATCATTCATCCGTTTGATAGACCTGCGTACAGCATATTTCTGGAATAATTCCATCAGATCATAGATCTCAAATATATCCTCAATCGTTACTTCCGGCACGATCATTCCCTGACTGCGGGAATAAGAAAGCAGACCGTCGCGGACCAGCATCTGAAGGGCTGCCCGTATAGGAGACCGACTGACTTCATAGCGGTCACACAATTTGCGTTCCACCATCACAGTACCTGGTGGAAATGTACCATTTAAAATATCTTCCTTTATCTGGTTATACACATGAATCTGTTTGCTTTCATTTTCAACAGATTTCTTTTTTGTCTGAGCCAAAGACAACAACCTCCTTTCATGTGCTTATTTAAACCATATTGTACCATTTGGTATACCAGATGACAATCAACAAACATATCAGAAAAAAAAAGAAGAGGGCTTATTCCCTCTTCATAAAACGTTAAAAAACGATTATTTACACTTCCTTGCTTTTTGAAGTGCTTTCATCAAAGCTTCTCTATGAGAACCGAAGAAATCTGCCATTATTTTTCCGGCTTTTGTTAATTGAACCTGTCTTTTATTACGATCGAACAATTTAACTCCCCACTCTTCTTCCAACATTTTGATCTGTCTGCTCACTGTTGGCTGTGTGGTGTAAAAAGTTTCTGCGGTTTTTGAAAAACTCAGGGTTCTTGTTAGTTCCATAAAGAACTTTACCTGTAAATCTGTCATTACCGACTCCTTATGCTTTGATTATCCTCCCTCTTATTTTTTTATACTCTCCCTTTGCAAGTGATTATAGGAAATCTTTTTTTTTCTCGCAACCTTTATGCAAAAAAGGAATATGCCTTTTAAGATGATTTATGCTTAAAGTTGATCTGCGCAATAATGACTGCCGCAAACATAATAAAACAGCCTATGATTTCTCTTTGAGATAATTTTTGATGCAGGATCAGCCAACCGGCAAAGGCAGAAAAGACTGCTTCAAAGCTCATGATCAATGACGCCACTGTTGGATTCAGTCTCTTCTGACAGATAATCTGCAGAGAATATGCAACCCCGCCGCTTAATACCGCCATATATAATAATTCCAACCAGATTCTTCCATGAAAAAGAGGCACAGCCCATGCCGCAATCCCTCCAGGGAACGGAATGACCTCATAAATTACTGCAATGATCGACGTCAGAAAGCCTCCAAACAGGAACTGCATACCGGATAACCGAAGTGCATCGACCCGGTTCCCGTATCGGTCGATCGTAACAATCTGTCCTGCAAATCCCAAAGCTCCCAGCATTAAGCAGATATCTGCAGGGACAAATTCAAGTTTACCATTTACACAAAGGAAGTAGAGTCCCACTAAAGCGACCCCGACTGCAGCCCACACATTCCATTTGATCTTCTGGCGGAAAAAAAGACCAATGATCGGAACCATCAAAATATACATGGATGTAATAAACCCGGCTTTCCCAGTGCCTGCTCCAAGATTCATTCCGATCTGCTGAAAGTTTGTAGCAACAAAAATAAAAAGTCCGCAGACAAGACCGGCAAATAACTGTCTTTTTTTATCAGCAACATCTACCGGAGCCGATGAAATGCCCATCTTATCTGTGATCGTAATCAAAATACGTAATATCAGTGCAGTAAAAAGAAGCCTTGCACCATTAAATGAAAAAGCGCCAAAAGCCAGGCCGCCATCGCTTTGCGCAACAAAAGAAAAGCCCCAAATTAATGCGGCTAAGAAAAGTAATAATACACTTGATACCGTACCCTTTTTACTCATGTTGGTCACTAAAATAAGCCTTAACTTCCTGTACGTTCCGGTCAATCTCTCCCATTAGTTCTTCCGGAGAAGCAAACTTTCGTTCTGGACGGATAAAACGGTAAAAATCAACCCGTGCAATTTTACCGTAAACATCCTGGTTAAAATCAAAAATGTTGGTTTCAACAGTTCTGAATTCTCCATCATCAAACGTCGGTCTTTTCCCGACATTCGTGATGCTGTTATATGTCTGACCATCAATAATAGTCCTGGTCGCATAGACTCCGTTAGGAGGAAGGATCTTATCTGCCGGCGCGGCAAAATTGATTGTCGGAAAACCGATCGTGCTGCCAACATGCTTTCCATGCAGGATCTCACCAGTCATAGAAAACGGTTTGCCCAGCATTTTCCGGACATCTTCCATGTTTCCACGAAGGATTTCTTCTTTGATCAATGAGGAACTCACCTCAACCGGTTTTTCAAAATCCTCCGGCTGAAAAGCAATTTTCTTTAACGCGTGCACAGTGAAACCAAATCGTGTGCCTAAGTCCCGCAGTACATCCACATTGCCTTTCCGGTCTTTCCCAAAGCAGAAATCTTCGCCTACTACAATACTCTTTGCGCCAAGTTTCTCTACCAGAACCTCCTTAACAAAGGCTTCCGGTTCCATGGCCATTGTATGTTTATTGAAAGGGAACTCAATTACATAATCAATGCCGGCAAAATCCTCACTGAAATACCGTTCGTTGTGCGTCTGGATCGTACGAACTGTATCTGCATGTCCGGATTCTGTCATAACAGCCGGAGGGATATTAAATGTGAAAACGACTGTACAATCCCCATCCTGCTTCAGTTTCCGGATCGTATCAAATAACAGCTGATGTCCGATATGGTTTCCATCAAACTTTCCGATCGTGATGATTGCATTCTTCAGTTTTACATTTTCCAGATCCGAAATAATTTTCATATAAACATTTTCTCACATTTAAAGTAATTATCTTTTTTGCTGAAACGATAGACCGCGTAGAAGTTTTTATCCATATCATATACACGGAACTTTTCGTCATTCTCATAAGAATCTATCGGAAGAAATTCCTCCGGCCGAAGCCAGTTTCCGTAGATTAGTTTTTTAACTGCTTCTTCCTTGACGCAGATTTCTTTATATTTCTTCAGGAAAGAATCCACCGGGATCAGATGCTCTCCAAGGATATCCTTTTCCGAATACTTCTTTGCGTCCTCAAGTGTAATAGCCGTGGAAAGATCCAGCCCGCTGGTGCGGGTCCTCTCAAGGCTCTCCAGACAAGCAGGGACGGATAAACGAATACCGATATCCTCGCACAAGGTCCGAATATAGGTTCCTTTCGAACAATTGACCGTAAAGAAAGCTTTGACCGGACCCTCCGGGTCATCAAAACCCGTAACTGCTATCTGATCAAAGCCGTAAATGGAAACCTTTCTGGCTTTTCTTTCTATGGTTTTTCCTTTTCTGGCAGCATCGACCAGCTTTACACCATTTACCTTGACCGCACTGTACATAGGCGGCATCTGTTCAATTTCTCCAACAAATCCCTCTATCGTCTGTCGGATCCGTTCAGGAGACAGTCCTTTTTTCACTTCCGCCGGATCCATTTCCTCCAGTGTCTTTCCGGAAACATCCTGTGTATCGGTTTTTCTCCCGAAAAGAAGTGATGCACGATACTGTTTATCTGTATCCATCAGCATATCCACAAGTTTCGTGGCTTTTCCGATACAAATAGGCAAAACGCCCTTCGCGTCCGGATCCAGTGTCCCTGTATGTCCGATCTTATCCTCCCCGGTCAGTTTCCGGATCTGATATACGACCTGAAAAGAAGTCATTCCCGGTTCTTTATAAATATTCAGGACACCATTCATCATAACCGTTTTTCAATTTCAATCAGCAGTGTCTGAATACAATCGTCCAAGGAACCTGGCATATTAGCTCCAGCTGCACGCACGTGTCCTCCGCCGCCAAACAATGCTGCTACTTCATTGACATCAAACGGATCGTTGGAGCGAAAACTGACTTTAATATCACCTGCCGTTGTTTCATAAGCAAAAATAGCGACCTCAACACCGCGTGTTAATCGCAGCTGTGGCACGATGCCTTCCAGATCCCTGGTTGTAACGTGAAAGTCTTCCAGTTCTTTCTGCGTCAGCGTTGAATAAATCACTCTTCCATCACAGGCCAGAACGCTTTTCATCACCGCATAGCCAAAGATCCTATTTTCATCATAAGTTCTGGCATAAAAACTTTCGTCAATGACCTCATCTGTCGGAACATCATATTGCATCAGTTTGCCGGCGACCATCATCGTTTGAGGAGACGTCAGTCGGTATTTAAAAACACCGGTGTCATAAATAATACCTGTATACAGGGCGATCGCGATGTCTCTGTTTAGCTTATCCGTATCCAGAAAGCCGTACAGTACTTCACAGGCAGAAGAGGAATCTCCTTCTACATAGTTTTCATCCGCATAATATGTATTGGAAAAATGATGATCAATATTGATCGTGTGCTTTGCATCCTGAAAATACTTTGCTGCCTGCCCGATTCTCTCCAGGTTGCTGGCATCTAAACAGATCATCAGATCATATGGCTCATGATCCGGATAATCCGAGTTGATCTTATCAAAATTGACGATGAATTTCATTTTGCCTGCAGGTGGTTCCAAATACACATCTGCTTCCACATCAGGAAAATGAAGCTGCAAATATGTATACAGCCCCAAAACAGCACCAACGCTGTCACCATCCGGGCGGATATGTCCTGTCAGGCATACACTCTTCGCATCTTTTAACAAGTCTCTAATGTTCAATACCATTTACCTCGTCGATCTTCTTCATCATTTCCATCGCATCTTCAATAGAGGTGTCCATGATAAAAGTCAGTTCGGGCGTATTCCGCAGATTCAGTCTGTGAGCAAGTTCCCGTCTCATAAAGCCTTCTGCACTTTTCAGACCTTCTTTTGTTTTCTGGCGGTCTTCGTCTGTTCCTAAAACAGAAACATATACTTTACATGTTTTCAGGTCCGTCGCCACATCAACAGTAACGATACTAGTGAATGGATGAATACGTGGATCCTTGCTTTCACGGATGATCTCTGAAAGCTCTCTCATAACCTCATTATTGATACGAATGTTTTTTACTGAATTTTTTCTCATCGGTCTTCCTTCAAAATCAGTTCCGCGGAACTTCTTTCATGATATAGGCTTCCATCAGATCGCCTTCTTTAATGTCTGAGAACCCATTCAGAACAATACCGCATTCAAATCCGGAGCGGACTTCTTTTACGTCATCCTGGAATCTCTTCAGAGAAGCAATCGGTCCTTCAAAGAGCAGCTCGCCATCTCTGGTCAGTCTTACTTTCGCATCGCGTGTCACCGTTCCGTCGGTTACGTAAGAACCTGCAATAATTCCAACACCGGATGCCTTGAATGTCTGACGTACTTCAACATGGCCAGTCACAACCTCTTCGTAAATAGGCTCCAGCATACCCTTCATGGCTGCTTCTACATCATCAATTGCATTGTAGATTACGCTGTAACGGCGCATATCTACTTTTTCATGTTCAATGGTATCTCTTGCAACTGCATCTGCCTGTACATTGAAAGCAATGATAATTGCATTCGATGCACTTGCAAGTATTGCATCAGACTCATTGACATTACCAACACCAGAGTGGATGACTTTCACAACGACTTCATCATTGGACAGTTTCTCGAGAGATTCTTTAATAGCTTCCACACTACCCTGCACGTCTGCTTTGATGATAACTTCCAGTTCTTTCAGTTCACCAGCTTTCATCTGATCAAACAGATCATCCAGATTGGTCTTCTTCTTGGTGCCGGCAAGCAGTTTCTTTTTATTCTCCTCGATAAATACCTGAGCAAATGCTTTGGCATCTTTATCATTATCATATGCGACAAAGACTTCACCAGCGTTCGGGACACCGTTCATACCCGTGATCTCCACCGGTGTAGACGGACCTGCCGAAGTAACTCTTTCTCTTCTGTCATTCACCATTGCACGGACTTTACCATAAGCTTCACCCATTGCAATGTGGTCACCAACTTTCAGTGTACCTTTCTGTACCAGAAGAGTTGCTACGGATCCACGGCCTTTATCAATTTTTGCTTCAATAACAAGACCTCTTGCTTTTCTGTTCGGGTTTGCCTTCAGTTCCAGGATCTCTGTATCCAGGATCACCATTTCCAGAAGGTCCTGAATGCCTTCACCTGTCTTAGCAGAGATTGGTACGAAAATCGTATTGCCGCCCCAGTCTTCCGGAACCAGATCATACTCAGAAAGTTCCTGCTTGACTCTGTCAACATTGGCACCTGGTTTATCAATTTTGTTGACAGCCACAATTACATGAATGCCTGCGGCTTTTGCATGGTTGATTGCCTCTACGGTCTGTGGCATTACGCCATCGTCAGCAGCAACGACCAGAATAGCAACGTCAGTTGCCATTGCTCCTCTTAAACGCATTGCCGTAAATGCTTCGTGTCCCGGAGTATCCAGGAATGTGATTTTGTCACCACTCGGGAGCTGAACCATATAAGCACCAATATGCTGCGTGATCCCGCCAGCTTCTTTTGCGATCACGTTAGTCTTACGGATTGCATCCAACAGGGGTGTTTTACCATGGTCAACATGTCCCATAACGCAGACGACCGGAGCTCTTTTCTCCAGAAGTGCAGGGTCTTCCTCTTCTTCTTTGAGAAGTTCTTCAATATAATCGATTTCTACTTCATGCTCGACCAGGATGTCCATATCCAGACAGATGCTTTCTGCTGTTTCAAAATCCAGCGTGTCGTTTACGGTAAGGATCTGTCCGGCGAGGAACATCTTTTTGATCAGTGCAGCTGGCTGCATCTTCAGCTTGGCTGCAAAATCTTTCACAGAAATAGTCTCTGGAAGAGTAATGACCTTGATCTCTTCTTCCTTATTTTCTTCTGCCTGTTTCTGCTGGCGCTGTGCTGCTTTTTCATTTTCCAGACGATCAAATTTATCGCCATGCTGTTTATCGTTATGTCTCTGCTTGCCGCCTTTTCCTTTTCCTTTGGAATCTGCTGCAGGCTGATTCTGAGCAGGTTTTCCGCCGCCTTGTTTTTGATTCTGACCGCCTTTATTCTGCCCCTGTCCTTTGTTTTGACCAGCGTTCTGCTGTCTTTGTCTGTCTTTATTTTTATCTTTCGATGGACGGCTGACCTGAATATCTTCTACAGAAACAGTGCCCTTTACGATTTTTTCACGTAATGACTTAACTGCTTCGCTTTCCTTAGCCTTTGCAGGCTCTTTTGCGGTTTCAGCAGCAGGTGGCTGCACCTGTTCCTTAGGTGCTTCTGCCGTTTCCTGCGGTTTTACAGTTTCTTTAGCAGCTTCCTGTTCCTTTGCTGCAGCTTGTTCTTTAGCAGCTTCCTGCTCTTTTGCAGCTTCCAGTTCTTTTGCAGCAGCCTGCTCTTTCTCTGCCAAAGCCTTTGCTTTCATTTCTGCCAGCTCATCATCTGGGATCCTGTCTTTGGCCGGACGGATCTGACTTGGCAGCGGTTTCTTAACGACTTCTTCATCGCTAGGTTTTCTGTCTCGTGCAGGACGCACCTGACTTGGTAATGGTCTCTTTGGTTTGTCCTGGCTGCGCCGCTGCTCATCACGCTGTGCTCTTGCCATTGCACGGCCTTTTTCAGAATTTGAATGCTGTGGATTAAAAACAGCTATGATTTTCTTTTTCTTTTTTGGTTCTTCCGGCTCTTTTCCTTTTGCCTCTGCAGCTTTCTTTGCCTCTACTTTGGCTATCTGCTTTCCGCCGTCTTCGATCTTCTCTCCATCTGCAGTTCTTGTCGGAACTGTCTTTGGTTCTTCTTTCGCAATAAAATCAGGCACTGCAACTACTTTGATCTCAGGTTTTTCTGCCTGTACAGTCTGCTGTGTCTCTTTCTTCCCGAATTTTTCTCTGACCAGATCGATCAGATTTTCCGGGCACGAACTCATATGGCTCTTTACATCGGCGCCCTGTTTCTGCAGAAATTCCACCAGGACTTTATTCTCGATGCCAAGCTCTTTTGCTAATACATGTATTCTCAAATTTATTCCTCCCGTCTGTTATTGCGCGTCTACTTTCTTTAAAATGCTTTTGGCAAATCCTTCATCCGTTACCGCGATACTCGCTCTGTAAGCTTTTCCGATCGTTCTGCCGATCTCTTCTTTAGCTCCAAAGAATCGTATTGGAATGTTTCGATATCGACACATGTCCGAAAAATGTTTTTTCGTATTGTCTGACGCATCTTCTGCGATCACGACCAAACACGCTTTCATCTCTTTGACCGCTTTCTCCACCAGATACTCGCCGCTTACAAGTTTTCCGGCTTTCATGGCGATCCCGAGCTGAGATAATATTTGTTTTAAAGGCAAGCTTTGATTCGGCATGTGTTAACTACGCTTCCTTTACTCTTCTTCCTGCTCGGCCTCGTCGTTTGCCTGCGGGTCGTCTGTTTCATCCTCATATTCCGACCCGTAAAAATCATCTGCATCTTCTGCAGCGCCTTCAAAATCTCCTTCATAGATCTCGTCCAGGATATCAGCCGCCTGTGTCTCATTCAGGATGTCAATCTTAAATCCAGTCAGACGGGCTGCCAGACGGGCATTCTGTCCTTCTTTTCCAATTGCAAGAGATAACTGATAATCCGGAACAATGACTGTGGCGGTCTTCTCTTCATCATCAGCTAAAACGGAGATGACCTTAGCCGGGCTCAAAGCATTCTCAATTAAAATAGCCGGGTTGTCAGACCAGTTGATAATATCGATCTTTTCGCCTTTCAATTCGGAAACAACAGCATTTACACGCATACCATTCATTCCGACGCAGGCCCCGACCGGATCTACATCCGGATCATTTGACCAGACTGCCATCTTAGTACGGCTGCCGGCTTCTCTTGCAATAGCAACGATCTCTACCGTTCCGTCTTTTACTTCTGTTACCTCAGATTCGAATAATTTACGAACCAGTTCCGGATGGGTACGGGAAACCAGGATGCGAAGAGATTTTTTAGTATTCTTTACTTCAAGAACATAGACCTTAACACGCTCGCCTATGCGAAGTCTTTCTGACTTGACCTGCTCGTTCTCATTTAGAATGCCATCAGCTTTACCGAGGTTGATCGTAATGCTCTGATCATTAAAACGCTGTACAACACCGGTTGCTATGTTCTTTTCCTTTGCCAGGAACTCTTCGTAAACATTGTCTTTTTCCCGTTCTCTTAAATTCTGCATCAGAACGTTTTTTGCGTTCTGTGTAGCAATGCGGCTGAATTCCTTGGATTCAGCCGCCAGGCGGACCACATCGCCTACCTGACACTGTGGATAGATTTTTCTTGCATCTTCCAGAGAAATCTCCAACAGTCCATTTTCAATCTCATCTACTACGGTTTTCTCCGCATAAACGAAAAACTCTCCTGTCTCTTCATCGACTTTTGCAAAGACATTCTCAGCAGCCAGAATGCTGTCTTCTTTTTTCTTGTATTGGTTTTTATAAGCGGTAACCAATGCATTTTCGATCGCGCTGAGAATAGACTCCTTGCTGATGTCTTTTTCTTTTTCCAGGATTTCCAGTGCTTCCATTAATTCGCTTGCCATATTATTTCTCCTTTATTATTTGTGCAAAGTGTCCTTTACATAATTACCATTCAAAATACTGCTTCACCGTTGCGATTGCCTTTCGTGCAATCGTGACCAGTTCTTCTTTTTCATCTCCCACATCAACTGTAAGAGTTTCTGCAGTATACTCCTTCAAGTCGCCAATCAGAGTTTTTACTTTTTCTGTTTTTTGTCTGCCTTTTTTATCGAACTCTCCAGGAATTAAAAACTCCATTGGCTGGAACAGATGAACCTCTACCGGTTTATTCATGTTTCGTTCAAAGTCTCTGTCTTTCTTCAAGGCTCGGGTCAGCCCCGGAGAAGAAACCTCAAGAATATAAGCGTCTTTAATAAAGTCTTCCTGATCCAATACTGCTTCCAGTGCACGGCTGATCCGCTCGCAGTCATTGATCTTTATACCGCCTTCTTTGTCGATATAGGCTCTTAAATACCAATCACTTCCCTCGCGGACATATTCCACATCTACAATCTCGTAAAAAGAAATATTCCCGTCTTCATCCGGAATTTGGCTTTCATTTTCTATGATCGGTTTCAGCAGCTCTTCTGTTCTTTCTTCTATTTTCATTTTGATTTCTCAACAATTGAGCGGGCCCTTCGGGTCCGCTCAAAAAGTTTACTATAGTTACTGCGTAAGTATAACCGTTTTTTCCTTTATTTGCAAGCAATTTCAGGCAATTTCTTTCTCTTTTGCCTCTAAAACAGCCTTTGCAAGCTGGTCCGCACAGCTGGTGCCTTTACCGGCGCAGTCATTGCCAAGCAGGATCTCAGCAATTCGATCTGCCTTCATTCCATCCACAAGTTTTGCTACTGCTTTTGTATTACCTGGGCAGCCACCCATAAACTCAACGTTAGTGATGACTCCATCATTGATGTCAAACTGAATGCCTTTCGCACAGATTCCTTTTGTAATGAATTGATACTTCATTTTGTTCCCCTCCATTATTTTCTTGGATTTATATTACAAAGAAGACTTCAGAATGTCCAGTAATTTTGAAATATAAAAAAGTTCCCATAAAGGGAACTTTTTGCGCAGCTCGTAGGAGAATTGAACTCCTGATTCCGCCTTGAGAGGGCGGCGTCTTAACCACTTGACCAACGAGCCAGAACGTACTTCGATAGTATAAGGGAACGCTTTCAAAATGGCAAGGACTTTTTATCCTATTTTCACGACCCCGTTATACAGGATCCTGAGCCGGTATTCCGGGAACTCCCTGTCAATATGGATGTGTCCTGCAAACCATTTTTCAAAGACAACATTTTCCATAATAAGATCCAGAAACCGTTCCACACTGCTGTCATAATTCACAAAATCAGAATAAGCCTCAAACACCGTCCGGCGGACTTTCTCAGGAATGGTATGTGTGATCACATAATCAACCTTATTCCCGATTTTCCCCAGATTATCGAACGCTTCCTGGAATACTTCTTTATCCGGTTCTTCCTGTGGCCACCAGCTTTCTCCTTCAACGCGGAAGATCTTATCCACACTGGTAGCCCCGCCCATGATGAAAAAGCGGATCCCATCAATGGTGAAGATCTGACCATTCATCAAATACAGGATGTGCTCCCTGATCCGGCGTACTTTTCCGCCGTTCCATTCTTCGATCGGATAGCGTTCCAGAGCATCATAATTTTCATGGTTGCCGCCCACAAAGAGTGTTGTGTAATTACGGTTTTCATGAAAGTCCAGGACTGCATCATCTTTTTCATTTCCTGTCCAGATCCCGCCGAAATCTCCCGCAATGATCAGATAATCATTTCGGGTCAGCATCGTTTGTTCACTGAAGTTCTCAAGATCGATTTTTTTGACATCCATCAGCCGATGGGTGTCACCGGTCACAAAAATCATAAAAATGAATCCTATAACAGTGGAAGATCTTTTCTAGGTACAGAACAGAAATACTCTGCATCATAATGTCCGACAGCCAGCGCAAGAACGCAGTGCAGATCATCCGGGATGTTGTACTTCTGACGAAGTTTCGGTGTATTCATCGGTTCTGCTGCCAGTTTGATATAACAATAGCCTAATCCAACTGCTTCGATCATACGCCCCATGGTTGCCGCGCAGAGAGCTCCATCTACTTCTGTTGGGGAAAAGACCATGATGATAACCGGTGCCCCGTAAAACAGGCCATCCACCTTGTCCTCGTTAAACTCTCTGTATTTACTCAGGAAGAAAGCAGCTACCTCCGGGTTTTCCCTCATTTTAGCTTTGCCAATCTCTCCGATCTCTTCCATGATATCAACCAGCAATGCATCAACTGCTTCCGGTTCTGTCACAACTTTAAGTGCATTTCTCTGGCAGTTCTTTGCGGTTGGCGCATATTTTGCTGCTTCGATGATAAGATTCAGATACTCTTCCGGAACAGGATCCTCATTAAAGGAGCGAACGCTCCTCCGCATCATGATATCGCGTCTGACAAACTGTGTTGGCGTGTTTTCATAGAATGAAAACTCCTCCACATCTTCAATATTGTATCCATCGCCGTCGATCATAATGACATCTCTTGGGCATACAGAAAGACAATGTCCGCAGAAGATGCAGCGGCTCGCATCATATTTCAATTCTCCGTCTTCCAATTTCAAACAGTCCTGGAAACACTCGTCCACACAGGTACCGCATTGAATACATAAATCTTTTTCAATCGTTAACATACGTGTATCCTTTCTTTCTCCAATTATTAGTAAGATTATATAAGTTTTTTTCTTGTTAGAAAAGACTTTTTATTTCAGGAAATCCAGAATGGAAAGCTGACTGGATTCCGGCATATCGCCCAATATTCCTAACTGGTATAACTTATCTGTTAAAGTACTTGAAAGTTTGGTACGGATCTTCAGATCTTCTCTGGAAGTAAAGTTCCCTTTTTGAGCTTCTTCTTCCAGTGCACGGGCCGCCTTTTCTCCCATTCCTTCAATTGCTTCAAAGGCCGGCATTATTTTTCCATCAAAAATCTTGAACCTGCTGCCTCCTGCTTTATAAATATCGATCGGAAGGAATTCAAATCCCCTTGCATACATCTCTTCCACGTTATACATATACTTCAAAAGATCCTGATCCTTTGGTGAAGCAGTCCCCATTTCGATCCGTCCTTTGATCAGCTCCATTTCCTGTCTTAGTCTGTCCAGGCCCTGACACATCTTCTCATAATCAAAAGAAGCTGCACGAATACTGAAGAATGCTGCATAATACTCCAACGGATAGAATATCTTATAGTAAGCGATGCGGTAAGCCATCATAACATAAGCCACAGCATGTGCTTTCGGGAACATATACTGTATTTTGGTACAGGACCACAGATACCAGTCCGGAACGCCATTTGCTTTCATGGTTTTTTCCCATTCAGGCCATTTTTTAGCACTTCCGGAAGCAACTTTTCCTTTTCGGACATTTTCCATGACATCAAAGGATAACGCAGGGTCCACCCCTTTTGAGATCAGATACAGCATGATATCATCACGTGTACAGATACATGTGGAAAGAGTTGCTTTCCCCTCTTTTACCAGTGTTTCCGCATTGCCCAGCCAGACATCTGTTCCATGTGACAGACCAGCAATACGTACCAGGTCCGAAAAATTTTTCGGTTTGGTGTCCAGAAGCATCTGCATAACAAAGTCGGTACCAAACTCCGGAACACCCAAGGTTCCAAGAGGATGCTCAATATCTTCCGGGGTGATTCCCAGTACTTCCGTTCCGTCAAATAGTTTCATGACTGAAGGATCATCCAGCTTAATAGATTTCGCATCAAAACCTGTCAGATCTTCCAGCATACGGATCATGGTTGGATCATCATGCCCTAAGATATCCAGCTTCAAGAGGTTGTGATCGATACTATGATATTCAAAATGAGTTGTCACCGTATGTTTTCCGGCATCGTTTGCAGGGAATTGTACCGGTGTAAAGGAATATATCTCTTCTCCATGCGGAAGAACGACAATGCCGCCCGGATGCTGACCGGTACTCCGTTTCACGCCGGTACAACCTTTGATCAGACGGTTCATCTCACATTTACGTATGGAACGGTTATGCCGTTCAAAGTACCCCTTCACATAACCGTAGACGGTCTTATCCTGCAGGGTGGAAATAGTTCCCGCGCGGAAAGTATGCCCTTTTCCGAAAATTACTTCCGTGTAGTCATGTGCATGCGACTGATACTCACCGGAGAAGTTCAAGTCAATATCCGGTTCCTTATCTCCTTTAAATCCCAGGAATGTTTCAAACGGAATATCAAACCCATCTTTGATCAGCGGCGTCCCACAGACCGGGCATAATTTATCCGGCATATCACATCCGGCGCCTCCGGCATAGGCTTCCACCTCTTCGGAATCAAACTCACTGTAAAAGCATGACGGACAGCGGTAATGCGGTTTCAGCGGATTTACTTCCGTTATACCAGCCATGGTAGCTGCCAGAGAAGAACCGACAGAACCTCTGGAACCGACCAGATATCCGTCGCTGATGCTTTTTTGCACCAGTTCCCTTGCAATGATATACATAACAGAATATCCATTGGAAATAATGGAATTCAGTTCCTTTTCCAGCCTGTTTACCACGATCTCCGGAAGATCCGGCCCATACATGCTGTGCGCAGTTTCATAACAGATCGACCTCAGGTTCTCATCTGAGTTTTCAATCACCGGCGGACATTTATCCGGCCTTACCGGCTCTATTTTTTCGATCATGTCCGCAATCTTATTGGTATTCTCTACAACGATCTCATAGGCAATGTCTGGTCCCAGATAATCAAATTCCTGCAGCATTTCTTCCGTTGTACGGAAATAAAACGGTCCCGGATCATCCGCGTCAGAGTATTTCTGACTGTCCAGAATAATATGTCTTAAGATCTCATCCTCCGGATTCAGGAAATGAACGTCTCCGGTTGCCACGACCGGTTTTCCGTACTGCTGTCCCAGCTCATAGATCTGTTTATTGATCGCGCGGATCTCATCTGCATTTTTACGCATATGCCCCTTTATTTCTTTATGGGCAGCACGGTAAAGCGGATCATGATTCCGCTCATAATTGCGGACAAGGAACATATTATTTGCAACCGGCTGGATCTCCAGATAATCATAATAGTTAACCAGTTCGGCAATCCGTTCCGGACTTTCCCCGCTTAATATACCGTCATAGAGTTCACCCATGACACAGGCAGAACCCAGGATCAGTCCCTCCCGGTATTTATTCAAAACACTTTTCGGGATCCGCGGGCGACGGCTGAAATAATTGATATGGGAATAAGAAACCAGGCGATATAGATTACGCCTTCCTGTTTCGTTTTTTGCTAACAGAATGGCATGATAATACTTGTCTTTTTTTACTTTCTCAATGCGCTCTTCTTCTGCCGGATCGATCACCTTTGGAATCTCATCCGGAATTGCGCTCTCTCTTCGCAATTCAATATCTTCCGGTGAAGCCGGATCCTGTACGATCGGGTCATCCAGATCATCCACGATATAAGCTTCCACACCGTAAATAACTTTAAAATCAGGGTCTGACATTGCCTGCAGTTTATGGAATGCATCCGTAAAACCCTGCACAACTCCGTGATCAGTGATGGCAACTGCCTTATGTCCCCATTTCACAGCTTTATCCAGCAGGTCATTCACCGGTGTCAGCGCATCCATATCCGAATACTGGGTATGCAGATGCAGCTCGACTCTCTTTTTCGGAGCATTGTCCATCCGTGCCTCATCTGCATCCTTTCCCTCGCGAATGCCCGTCACACGGTTCATCAGGATCTCGCCTTCAAAATTGTCGTATTCGATATTTCCGCAAACCTCAATGGTCATACCCTCTTTGAAGGCATCCGGCAGTTTTTCTTCACCTTCCCTAAGGAACATTTTCAGAGAGATACTGTCTGTACGGTCTGTAATAGATAGTTTGAGTATCTTGAAATTGTTTTTCGTTACAGATAGTTCTTTTTCAAAAATAGTGCCGCGCAGGATCACATTCCGCATCTCAGTGATACAGTCCGAGATTTCCATCGGCTCTCCCTGGAATTCTTTGCCATAAATCATTCCCGGATCTGTTTTTTTACTTTTCTGCGTCCATTTCTTTTTTGTCCCTGCAGCACTCTTTGGTGCAGCTTCTGATGACTGAACAGCAGCAGCTTTTGGCTGCGCAACGCGCCGGTTATCTTCCGGATTTTCATAGGTTCCGGAACCAACCTCGGCATATTCATACCCGTTTTCATATTCAATCCTGACAGACATCATTTCCTGAAGAACTTGTCTGCGGATAGCTTCTTCCATCTGTCGGATCGATATGCTGCTCAAAGGATGTCCGTCCCGCAGACGGATCCGCAGATAATTCCCTGTTTTGACCTGCGTTACAGAAAGTACTTCCATACTTTCAAACAGAGCAAACAATTCCTCTCCGACCGATAAAGTTTTAAAAACCTCAAAAAATTTCATTCTATTCCCAGTTGTCCAGTTCGTATTTTAATGTTGGAAGGAATTCAGCCTCCGGGATCTTACGGATGATCTCACCATGCTTGATCAAAAGGCCTTCTCCCTTACCGCCGGCAATTCCCAGATCTGCTTCCTTTGCCTCTCCGGGGCCATTGACAACGCATCCCATGACTGCCACTTTTATAGAAAGGTCATAGCCGGCACACAGATCTTCCACGCGGTTTGCCAGGCCTATCAGATCAATCTCTGTCCTGCCGCATGTCGGGCAGGAGATGACTGTGATTCCTTCTTTTCTAAGGCACAGATTTCTTAGGATATATTTTGCGCTTTTAATCTCTTCCAGCGGGCTTCCGGTCAATGATACCCGGATGGTATCGCCTATCCCCTTGGAAAGGATCATCGCAAGTCCCATAGCAGATTTGATATTTCCGGAATAAATGGTCCCTGATTCTGTTATCCCTACATGAAGAGGATAATTTGTTTTCTCAGCCACGATTTCATGGGCCTTGGCACATATCAGGATGTCACTGCTCTTGATGCTGATAACAAGTTTGTCATATCCCAGATCTTCAATGATCTTGATCTTATCCAGCGCGCTTTCCGCTAATCCTTCCGCTGTAACACCGTGATACTTTTCCACCAGTTCTTTTTCCAGCGACCCTGAATTAACACCTACACGGATCGGGACGGCATGTTCTTTTGCGCAGTCCACAACCGCTTTGATCCGTTCTCTGCTTCCTATATTCCCTGGATTGATCCGGATCTTATCTGCTCCGTTTTCCATCGCAAGGATTGCGAGTTTATAATCAAAATGGATATCCGCTACAAGCGGGATCGATATCTCTTTTTTAATCTCCCGAAACGCTTTTGCAGCTTCCGGTGTATTGGCTGTACAACGGATGATCTCACAGCCGGCTTCTTCCAGCGCATGGATCTGTTCCACCGTCGATTTCACATCATCCGTTTTGGTATTTGTCATAGACTGGATCGCGATCGGAGATCCTCCACCTATCGTGACATTTCCTATTTTTATTTTCTTGGTCTTTTCTCTTGTATACATCTTTTTCTCAATCAGAATAATTTGATCACATCATTAACCAGTACTACTGCTGCAAGCAGCATGATCAGGACAGCTCCCACCATTGTAATGATCCCTTCGTATTTTTTTGGGATCGGCTTTCTTCTGATAGCCTCAATAATAAGCAGAAGGAACTTGCCGCCATCCAATGCCGGTATCGGCAGAAGATTGATCACGCCCAGATTGGCGCTGAGCAGGATCATAATGCTCAGCATATTTGTCAAAGTGGCCAGAAATCCGGAGGATACAGAAGCATCGTAAGTGGTTCCTATAACTTCCACAATGCCAACCGGTCCGGAAAGCATATCCAAAGATCCTTTTCCGGAGATCAAAAAGCCCAGGCTCTTGAATACAGAAAGAAGCTGATAACGCATTTCTGCAAAGCTGTATTTTAAGACTCCTCCAACACCCGTCTTTTCATTTTCCAGATTATAGGAAAAACCAAGACGGTATGCCTTTTGGGCTTGTGGATAAACAGTAGTTGTCTTTTCCACACCATGGTGCAGATATGTAACAGAAAGTGGTTCTGCTGTAACCGGAAGACTGTCAAAATACTGGTTCAGTTCTTTCCCCGTTGCAATTTTTGTATCTCCGATTGCAGTGATAACATCACCTTCCCGGATACCTGCCTGTTCCAGTGCCCCTTCTTTAACGACTTCCGCGATCTCTGCTTTATCGTCATTTGCGTAATAACTAAATCCCAGAGAATAGTAATCCATCTGTGCCGGAACGACAGAGACACTTGTTTTTTCTCCATTTCGGATATAGGTGATAGGGACTGCTTTTGCATCAGATGTGATCGGATGCAGATAGCCTGATAAATAGATCTCGCGGCCGAAATTGATCCGTTCCCCGTTATATTTAACGATCAGATCGCCTTCCTGAATACCTGCCTGCGCGATCGGTGAACCCGGTTCCACATAGGTGACTCTGGCAGGGTCATATCCTACCGTCCCGATCACGATCACAGACAGAATAAAAGCGAGGAAGAAATTGAAAAACGGTCCGGCCAGAATGACACTCATACGAGCCCATACGGATTTTTTATCAAATGATTTTTCATCGTCTGTCTCATCATCTTCATCTTCCAGTGCTCCCAGCATCTGACAGGATCCTCCAAAAGGAATCGCCTTCCAGGAAAACCTGGTCCCGCTCTTTTTGGAAACATGACTGATGATCCGCGGACCGAAGCCCACAGAAAATTCTTTCACGAAGATCCCGTTCTTTTTTGCCAGAATAAAATGGCCGAATTCATGCACGATGACCAGAATGCTCAATATGATAATGGAGAGAATAATACTGATCACACTCATGAGCCAATGATCTCCTCTCCAATTTGAATGATCTGTTCCAGAGAAGGCTTTTCAATCAGCTGATGCTGATTCATTGCCTTTTCGATTTCCATCTCGATTTCCAGATATTGAATCTTACCTTTCAGGAAAGAAGCAACAGCCCGCTCGTTCGCTGCATTAAACACAGTCGGCATACTGCCTCCTGTCCGAATGGCCCGATAAGCAAGTGCCAATGCGCCAAATGTTTCCATATCCGGTTTTTCAAACGTGATCTGCCCCAATTCAAAGAAGTCAACCCGTTTGCCCGGCAAGTCTCTTCGTTCCGGATAAACAAGTGCATACTGGATAGGCAGTTTCATGTCCGGTGTTCCCAGCTGGGCAATGATGGCTCCATCTTTATATTGAACAGCAGAATGGATGATGCTCTGAGGCTGGATCACTACTTCGATCTGATCCGGCTCTACATCAAACAGCCATTTTGCCTCCATGACTTCCAGACCTTTATTGGCCAGTGTGGAAGAATCGATCGTAACCTTTTTCCCCATTGACCAGTTTGGATGCCTTAAGGCGTCCTCCAGCGTCACCTTCTTAAGCATATCACGGGAGTACCCCCTGAAAGGACCGCCGGAAGCAGTCAGAATGATCTTATCTACTTCTGCCCTGTTTTCTCCATTCAGACTTTGGAAGATCGCACTATGCTCTGAATCGACCGGATAAATATGGATTCCCTGTTTTTTTGCCTCTGCCATGATCAGTTCGCCGGCGCAGACCAGCGTTTCTTTGTTCGCCAGGGCAATATCTTTTCCGGCTTTAATTGCTTCCATCGTCGGACGGATCCCTACCATCCCGACAATGGCGGTAACTACAATGTTTGTCGGCTCCAAAGTTGCCACACGGATCAGTCCATCCATCCCGGATACGATCTCCGGAATGCTATCTATGTTCATTTCCCGCAGCTTCTTTTGCAGCGGGTCAATCTGATTTTCATCGTAAACGCAAACAAGTTTTGGAGAAAACTCCAAAATCTGTTTTGCTAGTAGTTCCGTATTTTTATTTCCGCTAATGGCTGCAACCGAAAGATCCGGATTATTTCTGACCACTTCAAGAGTCTGCGTCCCGATCGATCCGGTCGAGCCAAGAATGGATATTGTTTTTTTCATAAATGAATCACCATCAAGTAAATCGTTATCAAATACATGATCGGAGCGACCATGATCACACTGTCAAAGCGGTCAAGGATACCGCCATGCCCCGGGATCAGTTTTCCGTAATCTTTGATCCCGACTTTCCTTTTAATGGCAGAAGCAGCCAGATCCCCCACCTGTCCGGCAGCTGCGCCAAACAAAGTTAACAGAGGAAATACCAGCGGTGCCATATGCACATCCGGAATGTATTTCTGTACTGCAAATCCATAAGCAAGAGCCAGCAGTGCAGCTCCTATAATACCGGCCACTGCTCCTTCCACAGATTTTTTCGGACTCAATCTAGGAACAAATGGGGTCTTGCCGAACATCATACCGATCAGATATGCAAACAGATCGCTTCCAAATGCACTGATCGGGATCAGCCAGACCAGGTATGCTCCGGATGGCGGATGGATCCGAAGCAGATACAGGAAGGATAATGCCACACCTACGTAGAAAACTTCAAAAAAGCCAGCAAATACCTGCTCCAGTTTATACCTTGGAAAGGTAAACACAAAAACAGCCAGGTCCACAAACAGAAGGATTCCGAACAGCATGAAAGAATATGCCGTGGAATCCACCGTGATCAGCATCACATAATATGCCACCGTTACAATATAACCTGCCCAGGCAAATACGCCCCAGTACAGTTTCATTGCCCGGTTAAACTCATAGAGACCAATCAAGGAAATAAGCAGAAGAAAGCCCCAGGTAAAATACCCGCCCAGAACCATTACTGTCACAAAAATAGCCGCAAAAATAACTGCGCTGGCCGTTCTGACCCAGAAAGATTTATTTTTCAGCAAGCCCTTGCTTCTATCGTCTGTCATGAATTGCTTGAATCCTTTATTTCACATTCCCATATCGTCTGTCTCTCTGGGAATATTTCTCGAATGCTTTGATCAGTTCCTGTTTATTAAAATCCGGCCATGGAATATCCGTAAAGTAGAATTCTGTATAAGCCAGCTGCCACATCAGAAAATTGGACAGTCTTTCTTCTCCGCTGGTACGGATCAGAAGATCCGGATCCGGTATTCCTCTCGTATCCAGATGCGATGAGATCATTTCTTCACTGATTGCTTCCGGCTCCAGTTTTCCTTCTTTCACTTCCTGTGCAATCTGGCGGAACCCACGTGTGATCTCATCACGAGAACCGTAATTGATCGCTACAATAAAAGTGATGCCCGTGTTGTCCTTTGTCTTTTCTTCCAGGTTATTGATGGCATCGATAATATCCGCATCCAGTCTGCTGCGTTCTCCAATAACCATGCAGCGGACATTATTGCGGTTGCATTTATCAACAGCACTGATCAGATAATCACGGAACAGATTCATAATGATCTGTACTTCCTCATAAGGACGGGCCCAGTTCTCTGTGGAAAAAGCATAAACGGTAAAATACTTTACGCCCAGTGAATCTGCATCTTCCAATGTCTGTTCCAGCACTTTGGCACCCTTCGCATGACCGAAGGTCCGCGGTCTGTGTTTTTTCTTTGCCCATCTTCCATTGCCATCCATAATGATGGCAACGTGCTGCGGAATTTTCAGGTCTTTCTCATCCATGAATTATACCGTCATCAGTTCTTTCGTCTTTTCTTCGACTTTCTTATCGATATCCGCTACATACTGGTCAGTCAGTTTCTGCATATCGTCTTCCAGGTCTTTCCCTTCGTCCTCGGAAACTTCTCCTGCCTTTGCGATCTTCTTAAACTGCTCAATACCGTCCCTGCGGATATTGCGGATCGCAACCTTTGCCTCTTCGCCTTTTTTCTTGACATCCTTTGCCAGATCTTTACGTCTTTCCTCTGTCAGATCCGGGAAGACCAGCCGGATATTCTTTCCGTCATTGGTTGGATTGATACCGATATCGGAAGCGTTGATCGCACGTTCGATTTCCTTGATCATTTTGTTCTCCCAAGGAGAGATCACGATGCACTTCGGATCCGGAACTGAGATATTGCCCACCTGCTGAAGCGGGGTCTGTGTGCCGTAATAATCCACAGTGATCTTATCCAGAATGTGTGGATTTGCTCTGCCGGCGCGGATCCCTGCAAATTCCTGCTCCAGGTTATCCAGGGTCTTCATCATTTTTTCTTCGTATTTATCTAATCTCTCGTTCATTGCTTTCTCCTTATCTATCATTCATTTATGGTAACATCGGTTCCATTGAAGTGATCATCCGTTAATGCGTTGACAATGGAGTTTTCTTCTTTGAGTGCAAATATTCTCATCGGGATCGGGTGTTCATCCAGAAGTGCTGAAGCAGTCAGATCGATAACCCCAAGTTTCCGTTCCACAACTTCATGGATCGTGATCTTATCAAACTTCTTCGCATCCGGGTTCTTTGCAGGATCACTGTCATAAACTCCATCGATGTTTTTCGCTGCAAGGATCACCTCTGCATCCAGTTCCATCGCCCTAAGGACAACGCCGGTGTCCGTGGAAAAGTAAGGATGTCCGGTACCTCCTGCGAAGAAACATACCCTTCCTTCAGCGAAATATTCATTCGCTTTATCTTTACTGAACAGCTCTGTGAAAGTGGAGATCAGCCATGGAGTAAAGATTGCCGTCTTGATCCCATGCGCGCGGAAATGCTCCGAAACATAGATACAGTTCATTACAGTTGCCAGCATGCCGATAGAGTCAGATTTTGGCCGGTCAATCTGCAGATTACTCTTTCCTCTCCAGATATTGCCGCCGCCTATCACAATGCCAACATCGCAGCCCATTTCTACGATCTGTTTGACTTGTTCAGCGATACGTCCTATCTCCTCTTCATTATAGCCGCCTTCTTCTTTGGCTAATGCCTCTCCGCTTAACTTGAGCATGATTCGTTTGTAGACATTCATTGTTTTTACCCTCTTTTCCTGTGTTTGCTATAGTTGTTCCTTAAAAACCTTAAACAGCCCTTCTCTCATCATATCATCAAACAGACGGAACAATTCTGCTTTACTGATCACATAATCATTGGCCAGCCACCAGCAGACAGAAACCAGATGATTGTATGCGAACAAGTTTGCAAACAAAGAAGTTTTGAAAAACTTTTCCGTATCTGTCTTTATTTCCGGATGCTGCTTGATCCTTCTCTTGATAATACTTTCGGAAATCGTCTGCACCATCTCGTCAAAAATATTCCTGTCTATCTGCGCCGTCCAAAGAATCTCATACACGTCTTTTTTGGAAATAATAAATTCCACCGTGTCCCGGAAAGGAAGTTTGTATTTATCTTCATTGATCGATTCCGGATCTGCATCTACAAAAACAACATCATTTTTAATACGAAACTCTTCCAGCACACGTGCCAGATAGTTGTCCAGCAATTCATATTTATCTCTGTAGTGCTTATAAAAAGTAGTACGGTTGATCCTGGCTTTTTCGCAAAGCGCTTCTACCGTGATCTTGTTAAATGGTGTCTTTTTCAGGTTTTCTAACAGTGACTGATCCACACTGTCTAATGTTTTGATCACACGCAGGTCTTCTTTTGCCATATTCTTTCCCCCATAACAAAGAATGTATAATGCCAACTCCGTGTTGCATAAACCACAATTATATTCTTGTTAATCATACCATTTTTTTGCCGGATATGATAGTATAAAACCAACAATTTTCTAAAAAATGTTGCTGCAAACAAGGAGTTTTTTTTGTGAGCCAGACATCTTTTTTCACAAAAGACAAAGCCTTTTATCGAGCTTTATTCAGTATGCTGGCATTTGTGGCTTTGCAGAATGTTATCGCCTATTCTGTCAATATGGCAGATAATATCATGCTGGGAAGTTATTCCCAGAATGCATTAAGCGGAGCTGCCACAGTCAACCAGGTTTTCTTTATTATCCAGCAGTTTGCCATATCGTTCGGCAATGCGCTGGTTGCATTGGCCGCCCAATACTGGGGGCAGGACCGGACCGGTCCGATCCGTCGTCTGGTGGGGATCACTTTAAAAATCGGAACAGCGATTGCGATCATCCTGCTTCTGGTCTGTGCTTTCATACCAGGCGGCATTGTCAGGATCTTCACGTCGGATGCCGGCATAATTGAAGAAGGACGAAAGTATCTGCTGATCATCATGTGGACTTTTGTCCTGTATATTCTGACCAATATCCTGATGGCCGCTCTGCGAGCAGTCGGGACTGTCAATATTTCCTTTTACATATCTATCGTATCTCTGGTCATCAATGTCGGGATCAACTATGTCCTGATCTTCGGAAAACTTGGTTTCCCGGAAATGGGTATTACCGGTGCCGCGATCGGCACCCTGATCGCACGCGTCATAGAACTACTGATCGTGATCCTGTATTTGATCTTTGTTGATAAGAAACTCATGCTTTTCAAAAAGCCATCTGATTCAGAAGGAGCTGTTACCTGGCTGTTTAAAAATGATGCTGATCTTTGGAAAGACTATCTAAAGGTGTATTTTCCTATCATGTGCGCCACCGTTCTCTGGGGAGTCTCCGTTCCTATGCAGACAGCTATTTTAGGCCACCTGAGTGCGGATGCCATAGCGGCAAATTCTGTTGCCACTACATTTTATCAATACTTGAAGGTGATCGTTGTCGCCATGAGTTCGACCAGTGCTGTCATGATCGGACAGTCGATCGGACGCGGGGAACTGAACCGGATCAAAAGCGACGGCCGTACGCTCTCAGTTATCGACGTTGGAATCGGATTCCTTTTAGGATTGCTGTTAGTCATTCTGAAAAATCCGCTTCTGACGCTCTATAATCTGAATGATAACGCATTAGCATTAGCAGGCCGTCTCATCCTCATCATGGCTGTGATCATGGTTGGAATGAGCTATCAGATGCCAGTCAGTTTCGGTATCATCCAAGGCGGCGGCGATGCTAACTTCACAATGGCCATGAACCTGATCTCAACCTGGCTGATCGTTATGCCGCTCAGCTTCATGGCCGCTTTCTGGTGGAAATGGCCGGTAGAATGGGTCGTTGTCGTCGTACAGTCCGACCAGATATTTAAATGCCTGCCGACCTTTATTCATTTCCGGAAATATACCTGGATGAAGAAGCTCACCCGAGAGACATAAAAAAAGCGTAAAGTGAGGTATCTCAGCTTTACGCAAATCGGTGTGACAGGATTTGAACCTGCGACCTCTGCGTCCCGAACGCAGCGCTCTACCAAACTGAGCCACACACCGATGTGTTATGCACGTGTGCTATTTTACAAGGGAAAGCCGAAATAATCAAGACTAAATATCAAAAAAAGAAAAAGAAAAAACTGCCGCATTTTCATGCGGCAGTTTCTCTCATAATTTAGTCAATGTTGATACGTTTCGGCTGCTCTGGTTCTGGTTCCGGTTCCTTTGGAATCGTCAGTTTTAAGACCCCGTTATTGTAGGATGCACGGATATTTTCTTCGTTTGCAAAATCTCCTACAAAGAAACTTCTTTTGGCGGATCCTTCAAATCTTTCTTTCCGGATATACCTTCCGTTTTCTCCGTTCTCGCTGAATTGAGTTGTCTTGCTTGCTGATACCGTCAGATAACCATCTTTTAATTCGATCTGAATATCTTCTTTCTGAACGCCCGGAAGATCCATACTGATCTCAAAGGAATCTTCCAATTCTTTAACATCTGTCTTCATCAGTCTGCTTCCGCCGACTTGCTCGACTGCTCCCATAAATGGGCTTTTGAAAAAATCATCGAAAAAGTTTGTGTTATTTCTTCTTGCTAAATACATTTTTATTACCTCCTGTGTGAACGGCCTTTCGCGGCCTGTGTTGATCTCTTGTTTACGTTGCTATATATAATGTATTTGTTCTATGTGCATTATAACATAATTATTAGCACTGTCAATAGGTGAGTGCTAATTTTTTATTTTTATATAAACAAAAAAAGACCGGGCTTTTCGCCCGGTCTTCTCCATTTGTAATTACTTAAGCAGCCATATCTGCTTTCTGTTTCAGACTCTTTTTCGGTGCAGATAATCTCTTCTGTGAGAAGATCTCGAAATTCAGTTTCTTCTGCAGTGTTCCGATAATGCCATCCGGAAGGAAAATGATAACCAGAATAGCAATAGCTCCGAGGATGATATTGGACCATCCCGGGAAGTGAGCCAGGAACTCAGACAGGATAACATAAATGATACCGCCTAAGATCGGACCGGCCATGGTTCCGACACCGCCCAAGATAACAATGAACACCATTGCGACCGTCCAGTCAATACCAAAGGATGATGACGGAAGGACGGAACCTTTCTGCAGTGCAAAGAGACCGCCGCAAAGTGCGATAAATACAGAACAGATCAGATAGCAAAGCAGTTTGGACTTGAAAATATTCACACCAACGGAGCTGGATGCATCTGCATCGTCTCTCATAGCAGTCAGTCCAAGACCTGTCTTCGTACGAAGCAGGGCATAGACGACAATAAGTGCTATGATCATAAGTGTCAGTGCGTAAATATAAAGTTCTCTTACCTTCGGGATCTGCTTGACTGCTACTGTCATTCCAGCGCCCTGTTTTACGAACGGCCAGCTGTTAAACCACAATCTGACAGCTTCCGCGATCAGCCAGGTTGCTACAGCAAAATACATGCCTCGCATCCTAAACAGGACAAATGACAGAATAAGTGCGAAGACAACTCCGATCACAGCACCAACCAGAAGTCCCATCCACATTGACATTTTATAGGTCGATGTCATAACTGCTACGGAATAACCTGCAATACCAATAAATACCTGCTGTCCAAGGCTTGTCATTCCCGTGAAACCGCTCATCAGGTTCCACATGGTTCCCATAGTAATGTAAAGGAAGATCTTGAACATATAACGCATGGTATTGTTGGAGAAAGTCTTCGTAATTCCCAGAACGTATAATGCTACACAGATCACGATGCAGATGATCAGCATCACGATGCCGTCCAGGATCTTAACTGGTTTATGAAGGGTAGTTGTATTATCTTTCATTATGCTCTTCTCCTCCCTTCTACTTGCTGAACAGACCCTGTGGGCGAACTGCAAGGAACAGAACCATCAACACATATGCAATGAGCTGTCCGTAATTCGCACCGCCGATAACCTGTGCCAATCCAAGGATCAGTCCGGCAATCAATGTTCCCGGAATAGATCCCATACCACCGATAACAACGACACCAAACGCGGTGAGCAGGTAGTTGCCGCCGCTGCTTGGATAATAGACCCATTTCATACTGACGCACATACCTGCGATTGCTGCAGTAGCCATTGCAATTCCCATAGCAATAGCATAGGTGCGGTTAACATTGACGCCCATCAGGGAAGCAGCCTGTGTATCATCCGAGGTTGCACGGATGGAACGTCCAAGGTAGGTCTTCTTTAAGAAAATGGAAAGAACAATGATCGTAGCAAGACTGATGCAGAAAACGATCAGGTCAAGCACGGAAATGTTCAATCCCTGTGCAATTCTCAGAGATGCGGTGTTGTAAGGAACGTTTGCTCTCTGTGCATCTGCAGAGAAGATCAAAAGCATAGCATCTGCCAGAATGATTGACAGACCAAATGTAACCAGCAATGCAGGTTCAGAACCGATCTTCATGACACGGTTGATCAGACCTGACTGCAGTCCCATTCCGACCAGGAACATGATCGGGACCGTAACGATGATCGTAAGGATCGGGTCCACGCCTATAGCATTGGCCAGAACGGTTGAAAGATAAGCACCGATAATAATAAATTCACCGTGTGCCAGATTGGTAAGCTTGACAATACCGAACATCATAGTCATACCTACGCCCAGGAGAGCATAAATACCGCCAAGCAATATACCGTTTATAATAACCTGTATAACCTGCATGTTTTATCCTCCTTCCTAGATTCCAAAGTATGCTTTTTTGATGTCCTCATCGCTCAACTCTTCCGGTTTGCCGGATAATACGACTTTACCTTTCAGCATGACATCAACAAGCTTTGCCGTCTTGATAGCTCTCTGCGTATCCTGCTCGACCAGAACAACTGTTGTTCCGGACTTATTGATTTCTTTGATCCTTGCATAAATATCCTTAATGGTTGTAGGTGCAAGACCCAGAGAAATCTCATCAAACAGGATCAGTTCCGGATTGGTCATAAGAGCACGTCCGATAGCGACCATCTGACGCTGACCGCCGGAAAGACTTCCGGACAGATCGTTTCTCTTCTGTTTTAATACCGGGAACAGCTCATAGACTCTCTCTAAAGAGTCTTTGCATTTTTTTCGGACGACCTTTGGGAAACTGCCCATGATCAGGTTGTCCTCTACCGTCATACGGATAAAGCAGCGGCTTCCCTGCGGAACCAGAGAAAGGCCGCGGACAACAATTTTATCCGCGGAAAGACCGGTAATGTCTTCCCCTTTAAAATATATTTTTCCCTGACTTGGTTTATGAAGACCGGCAATCGTGTCCATAAGAGTGGACTTGCCAGCACCGTTGGATCCGATCAGGGATACGATCATCCCCTCCGGAACTTCCAGTGAAGCATCAGCGACTGCGATGAAGTCTCCATATTTGGCTTGAACGCCTTCTACTTTTAACATAGGCTCACTCATCTTCGTCTTCTTCCTCCACTCCTAAGTAAACTTCTTCGACTTCCTTTGATTCCATAACCGGTCTCGGCTCACCGATCAAAAGTTCATGTCCGTCAGACATGCACATCAGGTGGTCGGTTGCTTCCACCATTGTCTGGATAACATGCTCGATCCAAATGATGGAATAGCCAGCAACTTTCAAATTTTTCACCATCTTAATAACGTCCTGCACTTCCGCTTCTGTCAGGCCTGCAGCGACCTCATCTAAAAGCAAAAGTTTCGGTTCAGTACCTAAAGCTCTGGCAATCTCTAAACGTTTACGGTCAAGCAGTGTCAGCTCTCCCGCAAGGATCTCCCTTTTATCATACAATTCAGTCAGTTCCAGTGACTTCAACGCCACTTCACGGCCTGTCTTTTCATTATGATTTGCACCATGAACAGCTGCTACCAGAACATTCTCGTAGACACTCATCCCTTCAAACGGACGCGGAACCTGGTACGTTCTTCCAATACCCAGGTGGCACCGTTTATCCGGTTTCATCTTTGTTACATTTTGTCCATTAAAAGTGATCGTTCCCTTGTTCGGAATGATCAGACCGATCAAAGCATTGAACATGGTCGTCTTTCCGCAGCCGTTAGGCCCGATGACGCCATATACTTCGCCCTCTTCTACTGAAAATGATAAATCGTGGAGAATCTGGACACGGCCGTAGCCCGCGTCAACATGTTCAAAAGTTAAAATATTCCCCATCGTTTCCTCCTTTGAGGCCAAGAAAAACAACAAAGCGGAGAGCTTTTAGAAAAGCCCTCCGCCAATCGTTATAATTCTTGTGTATTCACGTTCTGATTATTTCTGAGTTGCATTTCCAGCTTTGTATTCGCCTGCAATAGCGCCGGAAAGTTCCGGATACAGGGAAGCGTCGATCACGACCAGATGCCACTGTCCATCATCACCCTTCTGCCACTGTCCGCCTGCGACAACGGTGTCAGAGTATGCAAGACCGTTCATTTCCTTATCATATTTGATAGGTCCGACAATGGTCTCAACATCAAGAGCTTTCAGTGCTGCGAAAACTGCTTCTTTGTCAGTTGTTCCGGCTTTCTGGAAAGCTTCAACTGCAAGCTCTAATGCTGCATAAGCATAGCCTGCCGGCTGAGGCATAACACCGCCGTTGTCTTTCAGATATGCTGCACCTAATGTCGGGCAGTCAACACCTGTCAGAGCGGAAACGTATGGATACTCCGGTGCCCACCAAACCTCGGAAAGGATTCCTTCTACATTCTCGCCTAAAGCAACGACATCACCTGGAAGTAAGCAGCATTTACCCATTGTGATAGCATCAACCTGAACGCCTGCTGCCTGCATCTGTGTGAAGAGGTTGGAGAAATCTGGAGGAATGTTTGTTCCTGCGAGGATATCGATATCAGCATCTTTGAAAGCTTTGACAACGTTGGAGAAGTCATCGGTTCCGGATGGATACTGACCCGGATCAATAACGGTATAACCATCTTCCGGAAGTTTCTTCACGAAAGTGTCATGCCATGCAGTACCGTCTGCATCATTTGCGAAAGCAAGACCGATCTTAGCGCCGCTGCCCGGGCCAAAGCCTGCAGCTGTCCAAAGAGCCTTGTGCGCTTCATAAATGTTGTCAATGGTCCAGAATGCATGTACTGTCCAATCATGGGTATCCGATGCAAATGCACATGGATCAACCGGTGCCTGGATACCAATACAAGGTACTTCATTGATTTCAGCCTGTGCTTCAACAGGAATAGCTGTCTCCGGAGTCTGAATAGCGATGATCAAGTCTACTTCATCCTCGACGCACAGTTTCTGTGCCATATCAGCTGCCGTCTGCTGATTGGATGTGGAATCGTAAACGATGACTTTGATGTTCTTTTTAGCGCCATCAACTTCAATTCCGCCCATTTGATTGTTAACATAATCTTCGATCTGTTTTACGACCCAGTCACAGCCTTCGCCATTACCAGCAAGAGGGCCAGTCGTCGGGTTAACATAACCGATCTTGATCGTGCCGCCTGCAGATGGAGCTGGAGCAGCTCCAGAGCCCTGAGGTGTTTCTTTTTTGTCACCGCAGGCTGCCAGCAGTGTTACTGCAAAAAGTGCTGCCAGCAACAGAGCTGCAATTTTTTTCACTGTTTTCATTTTTCTCCTCCTAAATTTTTTTATAGTTTTAAAAAAATTGTGCTACGAATGGATTATAGCATACTACTGTATAATAGACAAACAATAAAAACAGGAGAAACTGTTGATTTCTCCTGTTTTTCAATCCCTTTATTTTTGTTTTTACAAATATGGTCTGCCGGTTAAAACTCTCCAGAATGCCTCATATTTCATTCCCGAAACGATGTGGTCAAATATCAACTCACAATACTCGTCCTTACAGGTAAAATACACTTTTTGCGAGCGAAATGCGGCGAACCTGGTGATCTCATTCAGCATAAATGTATGCGTTTCATTGTCATCCTTTATCACGATCCGATCAGGATAAAAGAATACTTCTGCGTTTTTTGCTGTCTGCTCCCGCTTATTCATTTTTGTAATATATAGCTCTGCCCTGTTGTCAGTAAAGATCACTTCTGTACTCTTTGCAAGCACAGCTGGCTGTTCCTTCAGATAAGTTTTCTGCCACCTGTTCCAGTCAACCGTATTATCAAACGGAACGTTTCCCTCAAGGAATCCGTAATCATTGATCTTGCCGGACAGCCCGCAAGTGCAGGAAAAACCATCATTGTGACTGGAAAGCGTGCCAATGCCATGGCAGACCGGACATATATAGAGAATACTTTCAATGTTTTCGGCCTTAGCTTTTCCCTTATAGGACACCATCTTCCGGCCTTTCAAATAATCCTTAATGATCGGCGGAGGGTCTTTCTGATCCTGATACGCATTCACATAAAGGTCTTTCGCAATGGCATCTTCTATTTCCTGAACACTCATATGGGAAAGTTCTTCCGGAGAATATTCTCTTACCATTTCTCCAAATACCGGGCCTTTCCGTGCATATGCTGCAAACCGCGGGGTATGGAGATAACCGCCGCGGATACGGAATGTTACAAGTGCTGCGCCGGATCGTTTTGCCACTTCTGCCGTCCGGGGCGAAATAAACATAGTCTCGCCATCCCATGAACGGTTTCCTTCCGCACTTAGTGCAATACTGATGCCTGCCTTCATATTTTCAAGCATCAGCTCAACCGTATCATCTGCGCTGGCAGCTTTTTTTCGTGGAATAGGACCGACAAGAAAAGAGATGATCCTGCCTATAAAGCCTTCAAGGATCACTGAGCTGGCAACATACCGCATATGTCGAAACAGCCCAATTGCCAGATAAAACGGATCCAGATCATCCGTATGATTATACAGAGCAAGAAACACCTTGCTCTTTGGCTTGGTGACCTTGCAATGATAATGCTTAAATAACCTGATCGCTGTTCCTACAAAAATTTGGGCAAATACCCAGAAAGCTCTCTGGAAACGAATATGTTTATCAACCGCCATTTTTCTTTCTCTTAAATATAAAGACTCTGAACAAAATAATATTCAGAATAACAAAGATGGCAAAAATGATCGCAAGCATGACCAGTGCCGTTGTTACGCTGGCCGCCTTAGTTGTGATCCGTCCTGCTATCAGAAGCAATGGGAATCCCAAAACGATAGCCGGGAAATTCTGATAGACGAGATTCTCTGATACCGGCGATTTCAGGTCTGGATCGGCTTCTCTAAGAAGGATCATTCCTGTGGACGCTGTTCCGGTAAGCATTCCGAAGAATGCCAGGAACTGCTCATGCTGATATGCCGGAAATAGTTTTTTTGTTACGTACTTCAAATATAAGAATGTAAGGATCGCTCCTGCCACACCCAGCAGAAGGATCACCCACCAATATTCAACGAGCAGATGAACTTGTATTGCACAGATTCCCGAAACGATCATGACATCGAACGCAAATCCACTGATCCGGTTGAGCAGGAACGTATTGGTATACTGATGTTTGACAACCTGTTTCTTTCGCAGCAAGTTCAGGATAGCTTTTATAATAACCGCGGCAAGCACGCCAAAGATAAAGTTGAATCCATAAATGGTTCCGGTCAGATTACTCCCTTTCCCAAGAATCACGTTGCCTAAAAGATACATCATTCCATAAGCCATCATATATGCGATTGCTACAAAAGCACACTGCATGGACAGCTTATCGATTGACTCATTCATTTCAGGCTCATCCGGATTCTGCACATCAAAGACAGTCAATGCTTCTGCTTTAGAAGCATTCCTGATCTCCAGTCTGCCCTTTCTTCTGAGGAAATTCAGATAAATGACACCAACAATACTGGCCGTCAGAAAGCCAAGCGCTGCGATTGCCAGGCCAAAGCTGGAATAGGAAGATGTGCCAAGGGTATGATCAAAATTCTTGCCTATATTAAGGGCCTGACCAGTACCCTGACCATAGCCAAATGCTAAAAGGATGCCGCTGCCCGGTGCAAACCCGGAAATAGCAAATCCTGCGAGTATGGTAATAATAATACCTGCAATTCCCTGCAGCATATAAGTGCAGATGGTTGATATACCGGAATTCAGGATCTCAACTGCTCGCTTTCCGCCAGATGCTTTCTTCATCGGACGCAGAGTCATGGCAATAAATCCAATCGCCAGACAATGATAGGTGAGAATTTCCAGAGTCCGTATTCCAGAACCATTCGAAGAAAACAGATTCAGATTAAAAAGATATTTCCCGCTGACAAAATAACAGATGGATGAAATGATCAGCAGTATGATGCCGCCTAATACCGAATTAGGTATCAAGGACTTTTTCAGGAATGGGATCTTCCTCTTAAGCATATTAGCGACAAGCAGGCTCAGCAAAAGAATGCCTGTCAGCATTATGCTTCTCCATACACCAGATTCAAAAAAGCTAACTGTTGTATAGGTATCCATTTTTACCTCCTCCATACTGCAGTTCCAACCGCTTTTTCACAGCAAAGAAATAGATGCCGCATAACAGGTCTTGTACCAAAGTTGCTACAGGAACCGCCAGTCCTATAATGAACAGATCCCCGCCGCCAATTTCTTTAAATAAGAACAATAATGGCACTCTGACAGCCACTCCGACGAAACTCTGGATCATAGTAACGGTTGTCTTTCCACAGCCATTCAAAAAGCCCACAATACAAAACAGGATAGACGTCAAGAATGTGTCGATTCCATAAGCTTTAACATATCGAGCCGCAGAGATGATCACATCCGGATCCCTGGAGAAAATCTGAGTCAGCCATTCTCCATGTAAGATAGAAAAGAATGACATTAAAGTGGCAAATGCCAGACATGTCCAGATTCCGTGGAGCAAAGCTCTTTTTGCCCGGTCGATCCGCTCGGCCCCTATGTTCTGCGCGATAAAGGCGGACATAGACTGCATAAAAGCACTTGGAAAAAGCATTATAAACCCAAACAATCTTCCTGCAACTCCAATCGATGCAGATGCCACGATTCCCAGCGAATTTGCCACTGCAGAACTGATCATAAACGAAGCAGTCAACACGATCTCCTGCAAACCAAGCGGCAAACCGATCCGAATGATCTGCTTAAGGATCCCTTTATCTATTTTCATGCTGTCTTTCCCAAAGTGGAAAGGCAGTCCTTTCTTTTTCACGATCAAAAGTGAAATGATCACACTGATGCCCTGCGCCGCTACCGTGGCGATTGCAGCACCTGCTGCTGCCATATGGAATACCGCAACCAGAAGAAGATCTCCGACAATATTGATCACACATGCAATTGCAACCGTGATCAGCGGCGTATTGGAATCCCCGATACCCCGGAATACAGATCCGCAAAGGTTATAAGCAACGATAAAGATAAATCCGACCGAACAGATCCGCATGTAAACGGTTCCTTCTCCCATTGCTTCCTGTGGCAGTTTAAATAAAGCAAGGGCCTGCGGAGCAAGAATAAACAGAGCAATTGTTACTGCCACAGCCAGCGCCCCAAACAGCCAGATACTGGTTCCGATTGTTTTTCCGCCTGCCTCCAGCTTTTTCTGTCCAATAAACTGTCCCAGAAGCACAGTTGTTCCCATTGCCAGATTGGCTATGACCATCATGACTCCGTTGGTTATCTGTGCGCCCATCGAAACACCGGATACACTGACTGTCGTGGCAAATTGTCCTACGATCAGAAGATCCACGGCACCATAAAGAGACTGCAGAAACAGAGCCAACAGGATCGGCAGTGTGAATTTCAATAGCGGCCCCAGAATCGGACCATCAGTAAAATCATTAACCTTGGATATTTTCATCTTTTTTGAAAAACGGGCTCAGGTAATCGCCTGAGCCCCTGTTTTTGTTATTTTTTGACAGTAATTACGCCATCTGCTTTGCAACTTCTTCTGCAAAGTTTTCCTGTCTCTTTTCGATTCCTTCGCCTACTTCAAAGCGAACGATCTTCTTAACAGAGAGATCCGGGCTCACAGCTTTTAAGTACTGTGCAACGGTCTGCTTTCCGTCTTCAGCCTTAACATAGACCTGGTCAAGAAGGCAGATCTCCTTCAGCTGTTTGGAAACACGTCCTTCAACTAATCCATTAAAGATCTTGTCAGCAGCAATGGTTTCTTTTGCTTTCATAGCAAGCCCTGCAACAGCGGTCCTTGCTTCTGCAGAAAGGAAATTGAAGATGTACTTCAGGTTGTTCTTCTGCTCTTCATACTGAGCAGCATCATCTGCGGAGAACAGGTTTCCTTCAGAAGCCTGTGCAAGAAGGTTCTTAAGGAGCGGAGCCGGAAGAGATTCCGGAGTATTCAGTGCGCTGTCTACTGTAATCTCTCTTAATTTTGCAACTTCTTCATCAGACATATCTGTATGAGCGATATACTGTGGATTCATTGCTGCAACCTGCATTGCAATATTCTTCATAGCTTCTTCAATGCCGTCCAGAGCATTTGCTTCCGCTAAAACACCGATACGTCCGCCGCCATGGATATATGGAACAAGAACGCCATCTGTCTTGATCTTGACAAATCTTCTGATCGTGATCTTCTCACCGATCGTAGCAATAATGTTTACAAGAGCCTCCCCAACAGTCTTGGAAGGATCACCTGCAAACTTCTCATTCAGAAGTGCGTCAACATCTGCTGCATCACTTGCAAAAATGCTCTCTACAACATCGTCAACGAATTTCTGGAATTTCTCATTCTTTGCAACAAAGTCTGTCTCGGAGTTTACCTCAACCATAACAGCGGTGTTATCTCTGACAACAACTCTGACAATACCTTCTGCTGCAATTCTGCTTGCTTTCTTAACAGCCTGAGCTTCACCTTTTTTACGAAGGATCTCAACAGCTGCATCCATATCTCCTTCTGTTTCAACCAGTGCATTCTTGCAAGCTAAAATGCCGGCACCGGTAAGTTCTCTTAATTCTTTAATTAAAGCTGTGGTTACTTCTGCCATTTCTGATCCTCCTTTACTCAGTCACTTCTTCTGCTGCAGCCTCAACTGCCTCTGCGCCTTCAGCTGCCTCTGTGACTTCATACTCTTCACCCTGATTTGCTTCGATGATAGCGTCTGCCATTTTAGCAACGATCAGCTTCACAGCTCTGATTGCATCATCGTTACCAGGGATCACATAATCCAGATCATCCGGATCACAGTTTGTATCACAGATACCGATCAGTGGAATGTGAAGTTTGTGAGCTTCCTGTACACAGATCTTTTCCTTCTTCGGGTCAACTACAAAAATAGCATCCGGAACTTTTCTCATTTCCTTGATTCCGCCAAGGTTCTTCAGGAGTTTTTCCTGCTCTTTCTTGATCTCGATGACTTCTTTCTTTGGAAGAACATCAAAGGTTCCGTTCTCTTCCATCTTCTCGATGTCTTTCAGACGTTTGATACGGCTCTGGATCGTCTTGAAGTTGGTCAGCATACCGCCAAGCCATCTTTCGTTGACATAGAACATACCGCAGCGTTCAGCTTCGGTTCTGATAGCTTCCTGTGCCTGTTTTTTTGTTCCGACGAAAAGAATGGTTCCGCCCTGTGCGGCGATGTCTGAGATTGCATCAAACGCGTCATCGATCATTCCGACGGTCTTCTGCAGATCGATAATGTAGATATTGTTTCTCTCTGTGTAGATGTATGGAGCCATTTTAGGGTTCCATCTTCTGGTCTGATGTCCGAAATGAACACCTGCTTCAAGTAACTGTTTCATTGAAATAACACTCATGTCTATTTCCTCCTTTTTGTTTTTTTCTTCCCTTCGCTGTCATCTTTTTGCGGAACCCTGAAGTTACTTGAGACAGGGCACATCCTTAAAAATCGGCAAAGGTGTTTACTTAACGCAACTGAGTTATTTTAATCGAAAAGAATCCTTATTTCAAGGATTTTTTCGATTGTTTTTTCTTTTTTATTACACAAAGGATGATAAACAGGATCAGCGCAGCCACTGAAATGATCAGTCCAGGCAGGAGCCCTGGCGCATGAAAGATCATTTCTACTTCATGCACACCCTCTTTTTCCAGCGGGATCTGGATAAAAGCATTGTAAAAACCCTTATATGCAACTTTCTCTCCGTCCACATAAATGGTCCATCCTTTTTCGTAAGGAATAGTCGTGAACAGTGTCATTTTAGCTGCCTGTGCCTGAACGGTTCCTTTCAGGAATCCTTCTTTTGCTTCCGTTATCACCCACGGATTGCTTCCCATTGCATCCATAGCTGCTTCAAAGGCCTTTTTGTCCAGGTCCGCTTCAATAAGGGAAATACTGCTCTTATCACTGTCTGTCGTATAGATTACAAGACGGTCACCTTTTTGGAACTCGCCCAGATCCACGATGAGTTTGCATTCTAAAGAGGTGAAATTCCGGTTAACATACAGACTTCCATCCCGGTAAACATCCACTTTCAGATTATCCAGTTTATCTTGCACATAGATCAGCTTCCGGACATCCTCTTCAATCTCTATCTCGATCCTTTCTCCGGAAAGAGTTCCTTTGATCTGGAAAACTGGCCCTGCACCGCATGCGGCACTGATGAGGTTATTCTGGATCAGGAATGGATCGCTCCCGTCCGGATTCACTTCTGCCTGTGTCGTGTTTTTCACCATAAACCCAAGAGGCAGGGCATATTTAGCCTGATAGAGGAATGCTTTTTCCGTTCCTTTCACATATTCCCACATCGGATCATCGATCGCACTGTCAGACAGCTTATATTTCACCCCCAGCAGGGCGGAAGTGAAAGGGGTATTTCCGTAATAAGAAAAGGAATTCGTTCCGGACTGCATACCAAGGCTGGCGTAAATTTTAGATAATCCTTTCAAGGTAGTAGATGAAAAGACAGAGGCAGACCGGTAATCTGACCAGGCTCCATCGTTCTTTGTTCTGCGTTTTGCTTTCTCTACCCGGAAAAAGCTTCCGTCATCCACAGAATCTAACAGTTCTTCAATATCTGCATTATCTTCCGTATAAGCGACCCTGTCCGTTGTACTGTATCCACTCTCATTTGCATTAATGGATGTTTCTGTAACACAAAGGATCACCAGAAAAACAAACAAAAGGATCCGGTACGTCTGCTTCGTCTGTGCTTTTCTCCCCTCTTTATCCGGCAGATCTCTTTTCTGTAAAACCAGGATAATCAGATAAGCAAGCAGGAAAGAAGCATTTAAAACAGCCTGCTCTACAGTGTAACTGTCCTTATACAGGAACTGCAGAACGAACAGTGCAAGAATACCTGCCAGAAAAGCGCTTACGATCTGCCAGTAGGCATATTGTTTGATCCGCAGCATCACTTCATAACAGATCGTCAGGACCAGGAAGATATAAATAAAAGACTGACGAGCCGGAAGAGAGTTTGGCAGATGGAATCCATGCCAGATATATGCCAGCACATTCAGTGAAAAACTAAGCCATAATATCAGGATCAGGACAACTTTTCCTATTCTCTGTTTCACCGGCACTTTTGCATTCAGGAAAAAGAGCGGCACCAGTGCAAAGGTAAAGATACCTGCGTAAATATTTGGCACATAGCCCTCACTGATCATGGTCACTTTCGCGTTCATCATGCCGTGTGCAAACATCTCCAACGGATTGAAATAGAAATGGAAACTGGACGGGAAGCCCGATCCGGCTGATGCCGTTCCAAAAAGTGCAAGAAAAGCCGGAAGCACAACAGCAGCTCCGATACAGCCTCCCAGAACTGAATAAACCACGAAACGGGCAATCGACTTTCCTGTTTCCTTTCCACTTCTCTTTCCTGCTGTTTCCACCAAAAGATAGACGAAATAAAACACAAGGTAAAAACAGATCATGATGGAAATGTAATAATTGCAGATCACGCTGAGCGCGAGCGATATGGTAAACAGAAGGACCTTCTTTTGTCTGACTAGCCTTTCCAGACCCAGGATGATCAAAGGGAGCAGGATCAAATTATCCAGCCACATCAGATTCCAGCTGTATGCTGCCATATAGCCTGACAGGGCATAGAAAATACCAAAGCATGCTGCCAACAGCGAGCGCGGATCGTGAAATTTCCTGGTCAGATAATATGTGAAAGTAGCCGACATCAATCCGGCCTTTAGAATGATGAAACTTCCCATGATCTCAGGGATCAGACTGGACGGAAGGAGAGCTACCAGCCAGTTTAACGGAGAAGACAGATAATAAGCATACGCGCTGACCATATTAGATCCAAGGCCCATATGGAACGTGTATTCCAGACTCCGTCCTTCTTTTAATGCAGTCTGAAACAGTTTCAGGAAAGGAGCATACTGATGATACATATCACTTCTCAGATACATCTCCTCCCCGAACGGAAAGATCTCTCTGGCAATAAAAAGGCAGATTAAAATAAAGATTGGCGCCAGAAACGCCAATAGAAGCGCGATATTCCCGGTGAGGATATTACTCTTTTTCGTTTTTATCTTCATCTAGATTCGTCTCTTCCAAAATATAGAGCGGGCGGTTTTTGGACTCCAGATAGATCTGCCCGATATACTCTCCCAGAATACCGATTGCCAATACGATCACTCCGCCCAGGAACAATAAAACGACCAATGTCGTCACATAGCCTGGCACCACAATGCCAAAGATCCACGTCTGGATCAGAGTGATCAAAATATAAACAAAGGACAGGAAGCAGATAATTGCCCCCAGAAGTGTCACGATACGAAGCGGGATCACACTGAATGAAGTCAGTCCGTCCGCTGCATAATTAAACAATTTCCCGAGACTCCACTTGCTCTTTCCTTTTTTTCTCGGACCCTGCACATAATCGATCCACTTGACCTTAAATCCGACCCACGCAAACAGCCCCTTGGAAAAACGCTGTTTTTCAGAGAGCTTCAATACTGCATTCACAAATGCCCTGCTCATACACATAAAATCGGTTGCGCCTTTCTGCAGTTTGACACTGGAAAGGTGATTATTGATCCCTGCAAATAAGCGTGAAAAGAATCCGCTTTTCCGTTTTGCGCCCGCAGCTCCAAAGCCTTCTTCCGTAACTGCTTTCAGCATATCCGGGATCAGTGCAGGCGGATGCTGCAGGTCAGCATCGATCAAAATACAGATTTGGGCGGACGATGATCTTAACCCGGCATAAATAGCTGCTTCCTTTCCGAAGTTTCGGGAGAAAGAAAGATATTTGATGCCGTTTTCTTCTGCCATCTTTTTCAGGATCGGTAGCGTTTCATCATTGCTTCCGTCATTCACAAAAATATAACGGAAAGAAAAACCGCTGCACGTCTCCAGGACCTTCTGTGTTTCTTCGTAAAACAGTGGAAGGCTTTCTTCTTCATTATAGACAGGTATGATCAGATCTACCGTTTTCATCTTTTAAAAATCCGATAACTGGATCTTATTCCAGAACTTCGTGTTGACACTTAATTTATGTTTTGGAGCAAATGCCAGATAATACAGTTGAAACTTTTCCTGTTTTGCTTCTGTCAGTACTTTTGCGTAATTGGCAGAAGATTCTTCCAGCAGTTTGTCATCGATACAATGAATAATATAGTATTCATCCTTACTTTCTACAACTTCGCTCAATTCACCATCTGTCAGAGCAAAAGCAACTGATTCAAATACAGTATTCATCGTTTTAGGATACACGACCTGACCCATTTGCGGTGTATAACCGGCTGCACTGCATGCCTCATCAAATGGTACCTTTGCCTGCAGTTCGGAATAGATTTCTCTTGCCACTGCAATGCCATCCTTTGCCGGAATGACCACATAATCAATGTAGATTACTTTGGTTGAATCCTCCGTGATCTCTGTTCCGACATCCCGGGTCACATATTCATACACTTTTTCATACGTAGCCTTTTTAATATACAGTTCTTTTGCCGCATCCAGACTGACCGGATATTGATCGCTTGCAGCTGAAGATACTTTCGTGTATGTCTCCTCTGCTGCTTTAGCAGCGCTGACTTTATCTTCATCCGTCATATATACACCCAGCTCGTCAGCCATGACAACGCTGGCTGTATACAGGGTCAGTTCATCCATTACCGCTTCTTTTACGTAATCGTTCATTGTTTCGGAGCCAATCCTGCGGGACCAGATATCATCTGTCCCATCTCCTTCATAGGCAATCTTCTGCTCCAGCAGGCGGTAAATAGCCTCTTCTTTGGAAAGCTCCGTTTTATCGACAGTGATCATAGCATTTCCGGTAGATGTATCGATTCTGATCTCACTGCATCCGGAAAGAAATGCGGACAAAAAGAGGATGCCAACAAGGACTACGATCATTTTCTGAATAAAATTTATTTTTCGTGTTGAAATCATAACGGATTTATTGTATCATTTCCAAGTGCTTTTGCACAACCTATGCTACTGTAGCTCAGTCGGTATGAGCGCGTCATTGGTAATGACGAGGTCACCAGTTCGATTCTGGCCAGTAGCTCGGAAAAGAAGCAGTGATCCTTTACGGGATGGCTGCTTTTTTTATTCCTCCTTTTTCTTCTTCCGGAAAATGATGAATTTGCTGAAAATATAATTCAGGACCACAACAATAATATTAGTAATGATCTTCATGATCAGATCATTGACGCCCAGTTTATCGACAAAGATCCAGAGCAGCAGTGTCTCTATGCCAAGTGTGATCAGTCTGGCAACAACAAATTCTGCAAACTCTTTCGTAATGGTTTTTGAATCATGTTTCTTACTGTCAAAGACCCAAAGCTTGTTCGTAACATATGCAACAATGACAGCAACGACCCATGCGATCGCGTTGGAATAAACAACATCCAGATGGAAAACATGTCCGCAGAGTGCGAACACGCCATAGTTGACCACCGTCGTTACAAATCCAAAAAACAAGTAACTGATGATCTCCTTATACTTAACCCATAGTTGTTTTATTTTATCCATGCCGCAAATTATAACAAATACAAAGACGGATATCTATTGAAAAGAAGATTTACAAGAGCAAGCCGATCAAAGCCACGATACCAGAAACAGCATATGCCACCAGACACTGGCCGACCACAATGCCGCTGCTCCACTTCCATCCAAGCTCCCGGCGGATTGAAGCAACCGCTGCTACACAAGGTGTATAAAGCAGGCAGAATGTCAGCAAAGCAAAGATCGTCAATGGAGAATAAGCACTCAACAGCGCCCCTACACTTCCAAACAGGACCGTAACAGTAGAAACAACACTTTCCTTAGCCATAAAGCCGGTGATCAGAGCAGTAACAATACGCCAGTCTCCAAATCCAAGTGGTTTAAAGAGTGGTGCCAAAAATCCTGCTATCACAGAAAGCATAGACTGCGAAGAATCTGTCACCATAGATAAATGGAAATTAAAAGTCCTCAGGAACCAGATCACAATGGTTGCGATCAGGATCACTGTAAAGGCTCTCTTCAGAAAGTCTTTGGTTTTGTCCCACAGCAGATGCAGGACATTAATAATTCCCGGAAGCCGGTAATTTGGCAGTTCCATCACAAATGGGACCGCTTCTCCACGGAAGGCTGTCTTTTTGGAAATCAATGCCACAATGATTCCTGTCAGAATACCGATAATATACATAGCCACCATGATCAGCCAGGCGAATTTTGGGAAAAAGGCCTGTGCAAAGAATCCATAGATTGGAAGTTTTGCTGAGCAGCTCATAAATGGAGTCATAAGGATCGTCATTTTGCGGTCCCGTTCAGAAGCAAGCGTTCTTGTTGCCATAACGCCCGGAACCGTACACCCAAAGCCGATCAGCATTGGAACAATGCTTTTCCCGGAAAGACCAATCCTTCGGAGCAATTTATCCATCACAAAAGCAACCCGGGCCATATATCCTGTATCCTCCAACAGGGATAAGAACAGGAACAGGACAACAATGATCGGGATAAAGGAAAGCACACTCCCGACGCCGCTGAAAATACCATCTATGACCAGGGAATGAATCACGGGGTTAACATGTCCTGCCGTCATTGCTGTATCCGCAAGATTCTGCAGGGCACCGATTCCCGTTTCCAGCAAGCCCTGCAAACCTCCGCCAATCACGCTGAAGGTCAGGTAAAAGACAAGTGCCATGATCAGGATAAACAGCGGAATAGCTGTCCATTTTCCCGTCAGGACCTTATCGATCTTCTGGCTGATTTTATGTCCCTTGCTTTCTTTCGGTTTCACAACACACTGCCGACAAAGGTCAAATATAAAGGAAAACCGCATATCTGCGATTGCTGCAGCACGATCCAGTCCTCTTTCTTCTTCCATCTGCAGAATGATATGTTCGATGGTTTCTTTTTCGTTTTGTGTCAGATGTAAGGCATCCTCCACCAGTTTGTCACCTTCCGCCAGCTTACTGGCCGCAAAACGGACAGGGATCTGTGCCGCTTTTGCATGATCTTCGATCAGGTGCATAATACTGTGAAGGCACCTGTGCACGGCACCGCCGTTTTTATCGGAACTGCAAAAATCAGTCCTGCCAGGTTTTTCCTGATAAGAAGCTACATGGATCGCATGATGGACCAATTCATGAATACCTTCATTCTTGGCGGCAGAGATCGGCACGACTGGTATTCCCAGCAGGTCTTCCATTTTATTGACATCGATGGTACCTCCGTTTGCACGGACTTCATCCATCATATTGAGAGCCAGGCAGATTGGAACCTCCAGTTCCATCAACTGCATAGTCAGATATAGATTTCGTTCGATATTGGTTGCATCAACAATATTGATGATGCCCTTTGGATGTTCATGCAGAATAAACTGACGGGAAACAACTTCCTCTTCGCTATATGGAGATAAAGAATAAATACCAGGAAGATCCGTCACTTCTGTCTGCGCATGGTCTTTGATGCCACCGCTTTTTCTGTCAACGGTAACCCCAGGGAAATTTCCAACGTGCTGATTGGAACCGGTCAGCTGGTTAAACAAAGTCGTTTTACCGCTGTTCTGATTTCCTGCAAGCGCAAATGTCAGTACAGTTCCTTTTGGAAGCGCCTCCCCATCACTTTTGGCGTGATATTTTCCACCTTCACCAAATCCCGGATGCTCTGATTCAGTCAGCAATTCTTTTTCAGAATCCTCCCGATGTGTATGCGCATGAAAGTTTTCTCTTTCTGCCTCTTCCGCGTAATAAGGTTCTCCGATAAGGATCTGTTCTGCGTCTTTATTGCGGAGCGTCAGTTCATATCCGTGGATCATATATTCCGCCGGATCTCCCAATGGGGCATATTTGATCAGGGTGATCTGCGCTTCCGGGATCACTCCCATATCAAGAAAATGCTGCCGCAAAGAGCCTGTGCCGCCCACTTCTTTAATGATCGCACTTTGGGATACCTTCAGATCGCGTAAGGTTTTTTTCTTATTTGGATCCTCTCCCTTATGAAGTACACATTCTATACAATTCCCACTACATGAAGACTGCTCCGTCATGTCATTCTCCAAAATGTTATAAGAAGGCGCTTCAGGTGAAGCGCCTTCTTCATTTTTTATACAGCTATCAGGATTTGATCTTGATCAGTAACTGTCCTGCTTTCACTGTGTCATTCGGTTTAACAAGTATTTCTTCGATGGTACCAGCCATTCTTGCCGTAACGGAAGTCTCCATCTTCATAGCCTCCACGACGGCCAGAATGTCATTTACTTTGACCTGATCACCAACTTTAACGTTGATCTTTGATACTGCCCCCGGAATGGAAGCGCCAACCTGGCTCTTATCATTCGGATCTGCCATTTCGATATGTACCACATGCTCTGAAGCGGTATTGTCACGGACCTTAACATCACGCAGGGATCCGTTCAGTTCAAAATGAACCGTACGATATCCGTCATCATCCAGATCGCCCTTGCCAAGGTATTTGATGACAAGTGTCTTACCATCTTCAATATTTACTTTATTTGTTTCACCAACAGCCAGACCATGGAAGAATACGTGGCTTCCCAGTCTGGTGATATAGCCATATTCTTTTCTCTTCTTATAGAAATCTTCCACAACTTTAGGGAACATGACCCATCCGACCAGATCACGGTCTGTGATCTGATCTTCATCTTTGAACTCTTTCAGATGTTCTCTGACTTCATCAAAGTTGATCGGATCCAGAAGATCGCCCGGACGGCAGGTGATCGGCTCTTCACCTTTCAGAACAACTTTCTGCAGATCTTCCGGGAATCCCCATGTCGGCTGTCCCATCATACCCTTGAAGTAGCTGACAACGCTGTCAGGGAATGCGAGTCCGGCACCTTTTTCCACAATATTTTCAGCAGTAAGATCGTTCTGAACCATAAAGATTGCCAGATCTCCGACCATCTTGGAGGATGGGGTAACCTTTACGATATCGCCCAGCATCTGATTGACCGTAACGAACATTTCACGTACTTCGTTAAAGCGGTGACCTAAACCAAGGCTCTGGACCTGTGGACGCAGGTTCGTGTACTGTCCTCCAGGAATCTCATAACGATAAATGTCTGTCAGAGGAGTCTTCAGATCAGATTCGAAGGAATCATAACGAAGACGAATATCCTCCCAGTACTCACTCAGAGGCTCTAACTGATGAATATTCAGGCCGGTATCTCTCTCATTTCCTTTTAGTGCGGAAACAACAGAGTTCATGGAAGGCTGGCTGGTCAGGCTGGACATAGAGGAAATAGCAAGGTCTACAATATCTACGCCGGCTTCTGCAGCGAACAGACATGTTGCTACCTGGTTGCCTGAGGTATCATGCGTATGCAGATGAACCGGAATGCCGATTTCATCTTTTAATGCCTTGATCAGTTTCTTTGCAGCGTATGGTTTCAAAAGACCGGACATATCTTTGATACAGAGCGTATGTGCGCCTCTTCTCTCCAGTTCTTTTGCCATGCCGACATAATAATCCAATGTGTATTTGTCTTTTCTCGGATCGGAAATATCACCTGTGTAGCACATAGTTGCTTCCAGGATCTTATTCTGTTTCAGAACTTCATCCATGGCAATTTCCATATTCGGGATCCAGTTCAGGGAGTCGAATACACGAAAGACATCAATACCGCCCTTTGCACTTTCTTCGATAAACTTCCGAACCTGATTATCCGGATAGCTTGAATAACCAAGAAGATTAGATCCACGAAGCAGCATCTGGAACAGTACGTTTGGAATCTCCCTCCTAAGAAGGTCCAGTCTCTCCCACGGATCTTCATACAGGAAACGATATGCGGTATCAAACGTTGCCCCGCCCCACATCTCAAAGGAGAAAGCATCTGCCAGGATCTCAGCCATGGCATCTGCACCCTTCACCATATCACGGGTACGGACACGGGTAGCAAGAAGGCTCTGATGTGCATCACGCATTGTGGTATCTGTAACAAGAAGTTTCTTCTGCTCCAGGACCCAGTCTCTGACTGCTTCCGGTCCTTTTGCATCAAGCAGCTGTTTCAGTCCGTCTTTTGGCGGCTGTCCGCTGGTCTGTACGAAACGTGGAGTATCATACAGTTTTCTGCCTGCAGTCGGATCATTGACAACTATGTTGCCGATATATTTCAGCATACGTGTCGCACGGTCTTTGCTGCCAGGAAGTTCAAACAATGCAGGTGTATCATCAATAAACTTGGTATAGCATCTTCCCTGAAGGAAGGTCTCATTTGTCAGAATGTTACTTAAGAATCCGACATTCGTCTTGACACCACGGATCGTGGTCTCGGTAATTGCACGCAACGCCTTTCTGGCAGCTCCTTCAAAGGTTGAGTCGATACAGGTGACTTTCACCAGCAGACTGTCATAGTAAGGAGTGATCACAGAACCAACGTAAGTATTGGCACCGTCCAGACGGACGCCATTACCGCCGGCTGCACGATAAGCCGTGATCTTACCGGTATCCGGTGCGAAATTATTGGCAGGATCTTCTGTCGTGATACGGCACTGAATAGCATAACCACGGGTGGTAACATCTTCCTGCTTTGTAATGCCGATCATCGGGTCAGAAAGTTTTTCACCTTCTGCGATCAGGATCTGTGCACGTACCAGGTCAACACCGGTTACCATTTCAGTTACGGTATGTTCTACCTGGATTCTCGGGTTCATTTCGATAAAGTAATGATCGCCGCTCTTATCTACCAGGAATTCAACGGTACCTGCATTCTCATAATTAACAGCTTTTGCAATCTTAACAGCATCGTCACAAATGGATTTTCTGACTTCTTCTCGAAGAGACCATGCCGGAGTATACTCAACAACTTTTTGATAACGTCTCTGCAGGGAGCAGTCACGTTCAAACAGATGAACTGTGTTGCCATATTTATCAGCGAGGATCTGAACCTCGATATGTTTTGGTTCAACCAGGAATTTCTCGATAAAGATATTGTCGTTGCCAAATGCCTTCTTGGCTTCCGACTGTACCAGTTCAAAGGCCGGTTTTACTTCCTCTGGTGTAAAGCAGCTTCTCATACCACGTCCGCCGCCGCCTGCTGCTGCCTTCAAAATAATAGGAAATCCGTACTCGATTGCTTTTGCAAGGGCCTCATCTGCATCTTTCAACGGTTCTGTACTTCCAGGGATCGTCGGTACATTGCATGCAAGGGCCATTTCTTTTGCAGAAAGTTTATCTCCCATCTGTCCCAGAACCTTAGAGTTCGGGCCTATAAAGATAATTCCTGCATTTTCGCAGGCTTTGGCAAAATCTGCATTTTCAGCCAGGAAGCCATAGCCTGGATGGATCGCATCCACATTTTTTCTTTTGGCAAGATCTACGATCTCATCAATTGCCAGGTATGCACCCAAAGGGCTTAAACTCTCACCGATCATATAAGCCTCGTCAGCTTTAATACGGTGTTCACTGTAAATATCTTCTTTTGAGTAAATCGCAACCGTGTTCAGTCCCAGATCGTAGCATGCCCGAAGGACACGTGTAGCTATCTCTCCACGGTTTGCGACCAATACTTTCTTGATCTTTTTCGTCTCCATTGATTCATCCTCCTGAAATGTGCACAAAAAGTGACGATGATATTCTATCACGAAAACTGCAATGTTCCTAGAGGAACCTTCCAAAAGATTGAATAAAAAAAAGGACATTCTTATGTAAATGTTCTTACAGAATGCCCATAATTCACTCACAGAAAGCAGAATCCTGTACTTTGGTCGTTTTCATAAGAAGCATTTAAGCAATGAAAAGCTTTTTCTGCGAAAAATAATCGTTGAAAACGAAAAAAGATATGTTATAATAATTTTTGCGTTTTCCGAGAAACCGCAAATGCGGAGGTGTCGGAACTGGCAGACGAGCAAGACTAAGGATCTTGTGCGAGCTATCGCGTGTGGGTTCAAGTCCCATCCTCCGCATAGACACAAAGAAACATCCCAGTGGGATGTTTTTTTGTGTCTATCTGTTCGAAGATGGGACTTAATTCGAGCACGCAAGTGTGGTGAATTCGACGCGGCCTGAAAGGCGCCTAAGACGCCGGTGGAAGTCCCATCCTCCGCTATTATTCTTGTGCTGCCGGTTTCCACATCCAATAAATAAATTTTTTCGAAAAAGTCATCCCCATCTTGCGTTGAAGGGAGATGGATGCTTCATTATCATCATACACCTGACCATAAGGATATGCTCCTGCTGCCATACGCCCATTGACCATATGAGCTGACAAATCCCAGGCGTATCCTCTCCCTCGAAACTCATCCATAACATGGAGCATCCCAATTGACCCTTCTGCATGCAGCCCAATGAAGCCAGCCAGTTTTCCGTCCACATAGCCGGCCGCGAATTCCGGCCTGTCAATGCTTGCATAAACCTCTTCTTCACTGATATTAAGCGTGTATGTTTTACTGATCATCCCATATTCTTCCCGTTCCGGATGGCGGATGATCAGATTGCTTTTTATCGGAATTGGTTCTTTTTTCTCATACAGGGTCTGATAACATGGTCCCGAAGTCTGATATCCTAATGATAGAGCGCAGGCATTCAGGTCATTTCCCCGCAGCACCAGTACTATTTCCCCATCTTCATTCGGCGTCAGTCCCTTCAAAAGGCTCTTCCCTTCTTCCAGATCTGTTGCAGCCAATAAATATAGCGGCCAGCTTTTCAATTGCAAAAGAAGAGCTGTTTTGGAATCGTGAAGGATTTCTGCATCCTCCTGCCTAAGCGATTCCAGCATATCGGCATACAAAGCCTTATCCTTATTAATCTCCGGGAAGAAATTCATTTTTTCATAGTCTGTCATTTTTTATCTGTCCTTATTTCTTCAAAACTTTCTTATATGGGGCAATCATGCCCTCATTCATCTTATTGCCCATCTTGGACTTCAGTTTCTTATTTTTCATCAGACTGCCGACCAGATACATCGCCGCTATCCGTCCTTTATGTTTCTGCGGGAAATCCAGCTGTCCATGGCTCTTATAAAACTTGTAGTCTGCCCGCATGAGACCCTGCATTTCATAGATCAGATCCCGGAAGATCTTCATACCGCCTACTCCATAAAAGTTCGCTGGCTTTGTGTAATGGTTTTCAATAGCCCAGCTAAGACTTGCAGCCATCTGATCCACGGAAGAAGCCAGATCATATTCATCGGAAGCAATACCAGCCAGATAATTACCTCCGACTTCTGCCCTTGCCTGCATTAAAAGCTGAATATTCTGCTCGGCAGAAAGCCTGCCGCTGACCAGGTAGCCAAATGGCATTCCCATCGTAACTGTCCGATGTCCGTTGCAGAACTGACGATCATCATATAATTTGAACTGATATCCCATGGAATGATCTTTAATGGTAAAAGCTAATACAATTGCTTTCCCCGACTGGATCTCGTTGCGAAGCAGATCCTGGAAACCATCCTTGTAGATGCACGTTCCCGTAGATGCACAGTTGAAGCAGCTGATGCACCCGCCTTTAAATTGAAAATCATGAATATTAACCAGTTTTGGCTTTTCAGTACAGTTTTCCATGAACCGGTCGATCATGTGCTTAAGATTCTCGTCATCCGCGTCCAGATCCGCCACGATAACAACATCCTTCAGATTTGTAAAAGGTTTCAGCACCTGCCCTCTTTCTGCTGCAATATCAAACAGGATCCGTTGAAAGAAATGCAGCGCATCTGCCTGTCCTTTCTTGTTTTTCAGATCGTCCATGTCCGCGGAAAGGCCTTCCAGATATTCAAGCCCCAGATCTTTGCAGTTATCAATAATAAACTGGTGTGCCGTAACATCATAAAAATGTTTTGACGTGGAGATCTGTGCCGCATATTTTCCTTTCACATCCACCTGCATTTCTTTCATCAGTTCAATGAATCGATGCAGCTGCGCCGGTACCAGAAAAGTATAGACTGGATAAGAAAACAGGATCATATCTGCTTCTTCCATCATCTTTTTAGCCTTTGAAAAATCCTTTTCCAGACTCTTGATCTGAGCTCCGACATGAATAACAGAAAAAGCGTGTTCCCGAAAATGCCGCATAATAAAAAGACTGGTCTGTAGTGTAATACTGTATTTCCCTTTTGGACTTCCATTTAAAACTAGTATTTTCATTTTATGTCTCCGTATTCCGTTATATTAGATTTGTATTTGAAGCCCGGTATACATCAGCTGCAGCTGATCACCCAGGATCTCTTTCAGGCAGGTCACTGCATCCCCGGTGCAATGGCCGGAATAATAAAGGGTTTTCCTTTTTTTCAGGTCTAAGGCGGTTTGTTTTATCAGGACAATCTCATCTTCCTGATATGCCGTCTTTTTCATCAGATGGAAACCTGTAATGACGGCGTCCGGATCTGTGCCGAAAATATCATAAAATCGGTCCAGGATATTCACTATGCCGCAGTGCGCACATCCGGAGATCAGGACTCTTTTTCCTTTCTCATAGATGACCAGATTCTGTTCATGCTCAAAAGTATCCGGAATGCGGACACCATTCTCCTCTTTCAGGATCCTCACATTTCCAAACGGAAATAGTTTTGTTCCTTTCACATCCCCAAAAAGGAACAATTCTTCATCGATCTGTTCATCCCCGCTTACAATATGAAGGTTTGGCAGACTCATGATCCTTTTATCGATGCCGATGTACTTTCCTGCGCTGTCATAAAATGAACCGTCAGCTCCTTCACGGATATAAATATCTGCCTTGTTATTGATATCGGAAAAAGGAAGCACCCCTCCGCAGTGGTCATAATGTCCATGGCTTAAAATTACAGTATCCACCTTTTTCAGGTCAATTCCCATCACGCTGGCATTTATGATCAGTGCATCGGAAGCGCCTGTATCGGACAGCAGGATATGCTGTTTTGTTTCTACATAAACAGACAGTCCATGTTCCGCTTTCGTTCCCGGAACACCTTCAGTATTTTCCGTCAGTATAATGATCTTCATTCTACTGGTCCTCTTTGTTCCCGAAAAACAAAGGCTGCCACAAAGGCAGCCTTTGAAAGATTCGTTTTAGTATACTCTTACTGCTGTGCAGGCAGAAGAACAACCAGCATCTGAGCTGTGTCAGGGCCGATATTTGTTACGCATTTCGGTGAACCAGCTGCAATATGAACACTGTCGCCAGCTTCCAGAATAGTCTCAACACCATCTTCGCCTTTGAATTTCATTGTTCCATGAAGGATGTAGTAAATGGACTCAGAAGTATTAGATGCAAACTCTGTGCCGCCACCTGCTGGAAGGAAATGAGTTAATCCATTAATCAGGCGACCGCCGTCAACATCCTGTGGATCATGAAGTCTTGTGCACTTGCACTCATTGTGTCCAGGTGCCGTATAGGTATAGTAACCGTCTTTTTTTGTGATTTTGTAACCAGCCATTGTAAAACCCTCCTATAATATCTAATCGCGGGATATCCGCTTTTTTCCTGTTCTATTGTAGTCCTTTTCGTCTCTGATTTCCACCTAAAAATTACGATTCTTATTTTTTAAAGTTTCAGCAGTATCCCGAGCGCAGCCGCGATCAGAATATAGATCACGGTATGTCCTTTGAATGTCTTCATAAGGAAAAACATAACACAAAAGACAATGATGGCCGTCCAGTTAATATGGGTGAATACCTGACCCAGATGACCGAACATATCGAATGTGACTTTCTCCACATCAAAAAAGACGATCAAAAGGACCCGCAGTCCGGCAGCTCCGATTAGGGCCGTTGATGCCGGCCTTAAGAAGTGGAATCCCTGTGTCACAAAACGGTTATCCCTGAATTTCTGCAGGATAGTCGACACGATCAAGATAACAACAAATGAAGGCAGGATCAGAGACAAGGTAGAAAGGATCGCGCCACCGACTCCATGTGTCGTAAATCCGGCAAAGGTCGCCATGTTAACCCCTACTGGTCCTGGCGTTGCTTCTGCCACCGCAATGAAATTCAAAATATCACTGTGCGAGAACCACTCGTACTTGTCACTCAGTTCATATAGAAACGGGATCGTTGCAAGGCCTCCGCCAACAGCAAACAGACCCGTTTTCATAAATTGCAGACACATGATCAGAAGGTCTAACATTTTGCACCTCCGTCATGTTTCTTTTTGTCCGATATTCCCTTAATGATCGTAAAAACAATGCTGACCAGGATGATAAAGAGCACGATATATACTGTAGACACCCTGGTAAATGCAGCAACCAGGAACACACAGAGAAAGGTGGCCAGGGTCAATACATCTACAACCGTCTGCTTGATAAACCGTATCGTTGCATTGATGATCAGAACACATACACAGATACGGATTCCTGCAAAGGCATGCATGACATATTCATTTCCAGCGAAATTCGTAAGAAGGGCTGCAATGATCGTGATGATGATCAAAGACGGTGTCACAACACCCAGTGTTCCAAAAACGGCTCCAAGAATACCTGCTTTTTTCCGTCCGACAAAAGTGGCGACATTTACCGCTATTACACCGGGAGTGATCTGGGAGATAGCAAGATAATCCAGAAGCTCTTCCTGATCTATCCATTTTTTCCGTTCGCCGAGTTCTTTGTCAAAAACAGCAATCATGGCATAACCACCTCCGAAAGTGGTGATGCCAATCTTAAACATCGTCCAATAGATGGAAAGATAAAGTTTTAATTTTTCTAATGGTGATTTTTGCATGATAAATCAGAATGCCGGCCGATTCTGCCGTACGACCTCCCAAGCCAGGATGCCGGCCGCCACAGATGCATTCAGGGAATCGATATCTCCTTTCATCGGGATTGAGACAGTAAAATCACATTTTTCTTTTACGATCCGGCTGACGCCCTTGCCTTCATTACCGATCACGATGCCGATCGCTCCCTTCAGATTGGCATCATACATCGGAACCCCGTCCATATCCGCACAGGCAAACCAGAGACCTTTCTCTTTCAGATAATCGATCGTCTGGGCAATATTAGTAACTTTTGCCAGCAATGTATGGTAAACGGCACCTGCACTGGCTTTTGCAACTGTAGCATTGACGGTTGCAGCACGATGCTTCGGAATGATCACGCCATGTGCTCCGGCCAGATTCGCGCTCCGGATGATCGCGCCAAGATTATGCGGATCTTCTATTCCATCCAGAATAAATACGAATGGTTTCTCATTCTTTTCTTCTGCCTTCTTCAGGATATCGTCCACTTCTGCATATTTGACCGCCGAAAGGTTCAAAATAACGCCCTGATGATGACCTGTTTCACTCATGGCATCCAGTTTTTCTTTTGGCACTGCTACCACAAGGATGCCCTTTTGCTTTGCCATGGCGATAATCGTCACAAGAGGGCCGTTATGAACGCCCTCCTGTACATAAAGTTTATCTATATTTTCATTCGTTTTCAGAGCCTCGGTAACCGGATTTCTGCCTTCCACCATCAGCTCATACTGCTTTTCTTTATTTGTTTTCTTTGTATTTGTCGATTCCATAAGTAACGATCTCCATGATCCGCTCTTTCCGATCCTGCAGATATAAATAACCGACCAGCGTCTCAAAGCCGGTTGCTTTGCGGTATTCGGAAGGCGTACAGCTCTTTGGAATGGAAACACTTTTAGAGTTCCTGCCGCGTCTGAAAACGGTCTGCTCTTCTTCGCTCAGAAAGCAGGAACCGTCTTCTGTTTTGCCCAGAAGGATATCCGAGATCCGTGCCTGTGTCACCGCTTTGGAATATGCGGTCGTCTTCTTATTTAAAGCATTCACATTGCCTTTATAATTCCTGACCACATATTCCCTGAGGATCAGTTCATACACAGCATCTCCAAGAAATGCCAGATTCAGCGAAGCAATGTCCTTTATTTCCTGTGCCATTTAACTCCTTCTCTGGTGTCTTCCAGAACAATACCCATGGCTGTGATCTTGTCACGGATCTTGTCTGCCAGTGCAAAATCTTTTGCTTTTCTGGCCTCCTGGCGCTGTGCGATCAGCTGCTCGATCTCCGCATCCAGAGCTTCCTCTTCCTTATCCAGAATAATACCTAAGATATCACACATAGTGACCAGACGTTTTTCCGCCAGCTCTGCCAGTGCAGTAGATGACGTATCCGTAATGGTACTGTTGATTGCTCTGACATATTCAAAGACCGCCGCAATCGCATCGGCTGTATTGCAGTCATCTTCCATGGCTGCTTCAAATTTAGCCAGATAATCAGCTCCGAAGTCCTGATCTTCTCCCTCATCAAAGAAGAATGATCTGCCTTCTGCGTGCTGCTCCGCATAGTCCAGTTTTTTCTTTGCGTTGATAATACGCTCCAGACCGGCTTTTGCAGCCTCCATCAGCTCATCCGAAAAGTTAAGCGGGCTTCTGTAATGAGCACTCAGCATAAAGAAGCGAAGCACCTGAAGATCATATTTTGCAGCAATGTCCCGAACTGTAAAGAAATTACCGAGACTCTTGCTCATTTTGCTTCCGTTAATATTCAAAAAGGCATTATGCATCCAGTAATTGGAGAAGATGCAGCCGTTTGCAGCTTCACTCTGTGCGATCTCATTTTCATGATGCGGGAAGATCAGATCTTCTCCGCCTGCATGGATATCGATCGTATTGCCAAGGTATTTTTTACTCATGACACTGCATTCGATATGCCATCCCGGTCTGCCGTCAGACCACGGGCTCTGCCAGCTTGGCTCACCCTCTTTTTTTGGCTTCCAGAGGACAAAATCTGCCGGATCTTCTTTCTCTTCTTCTCCGGTCACCTTGATCTCACGATGTCCGGACTGCATGTCATCCAGATTCTTTTTGGACAACTTTCCATATCCCTGGAATTTCCGGGTGCGGAAATAAACGGTTCCGTTTGATTCATAAGCAAAGCCTTTGTCTATCAGCGTCTGGATCATTTCCAGCATTCCGCCAATCTCTTCTGTTGCTTTTGGAGCATATGTTGCCGGCTTTACATTCATGCCGGCCATATCTTTTTTGCATTCCTCAATATACCGTTCTGAGATGACAGAAGAATCTACACCTTCCTCCATCGCTTTATTGATGATCTTGTCATCCACATCCGTAAAATTGGATACATAGGTCACATCATAACCTTTATATTCCATATAACGGCGGAAGGTATCAAAAACGATCATTGGACGGGCATTTCCGATATGGATCAGATTATAGACGGTCGGTCCGCAGACGTACATCTTGATCTTCCCCTCTTCGATCGGCACTAATTCTTCTTTTCTGGCAGTTAACGTGTTATAAATCCTCATTGTTTATCCTCTGTTATGCAGCAATACGCTGTTATTTACATACTTTATAAAGTGTAACAAAAAACCTCTAGAAGTCAATCAATACGATAGCCTGTGCAGCAATACCTTCCTTGCGGCCGGTAAAGCCCAAATGCTCTTCGGTTGTAGCTTTCACGCTCACCTGAGAGACATCCACTTTGAGCGCTTCTGCTATATTCTTCCGCATGGTGTCAATATAAGGTCTAAGCTTCGGTTCCTGCGCGATGACAGTCGCATCAATATTACAGATGGAATACCCTTTTTCACCCAGGACCTCTCCTACCTTCTGAAGCAGTTTCATGCTGTCTGCACCTGCAAACTGCTCATCTGTATCCGGAAAAAGCAGCCCGATATCTCCCAGTGCTGCCGCACCAAGCATGGCATCCATAATGGCATGCAGAAGAACATCTGCGTCTGAGTGTCCGTCTAACCCTTTTTCATGTGGGATTTCCACCCCGCCAATGATCAGCTTTCGTCCTTCTTTCAGACGATGAACATCATATCCCTGTCCGATCCTCATAATTTCTCCTGTCCGCATCCCGTTTTGGGAAGGCCTTTGGGGGCATTATACACCTTTTTTCTTTTTTGTGTATAATACCATCTATGAAGCAGAGACGCAGATGGTTAATTCCGGTAATCATAATAGCAGTACTGATCATTTACTGCCTTGTCACTTATCTGGTGACACCGCATGTGATCGTGCGGCCTTCTTTTAATGATGAAGCCGCTTCTGAGCTGCAGCTGATTGAACTGGAAGAACTGTTTGCAGAAAAACAGGCACTCAATATTCCTTTAGTGGAAGACATTAAGATTCCGTCCGGCACGGGAGATCTGCGCGGCTGGCATCTCCATCAGAACAGCCATACAGACAGCAATAAAGTAGACCTTCTCCTGTATTTTGGCGGCTATAATGAGGATAGTGCTACAGCAGCACTGCGTTTTCTGAAGCAGATGACAGACGAGGATCATTTTAAGGGCTACGATATTGCTGTTGTGGACTGGCCGGGCTTTGGCACTTCAGAAGGCAGGCCGACGGATGATAATATCCGCAGTGCTTCTGCTGCCATCTTCCGCTATTTCCGTGCCAAAGATAATGTCCGCCGCATTTATCTGATGGGGTATTCATTTGGCAGCGGCCCTGCCACTTATACAGCTTCATTATATGAAGCGGACGGATTGATCCTTCTGGCTCCTTATGAATCTGTCTTTGACCTTTACAACAGTGTGACGCCTGTCTTCTACGGCCCGATGAAACTGCTGATCTCTTTCAGAATGGATACAGGAGAATATGCGCAGGAGGTATCCATCCAGCCTCTTATCATATATTCCGAAGCAGATCAGCGTATTCCTGTAAAATACTCTATCGCGTTAAGCAAGCATTTTTCGAATGAACCGGATATCCTCTCCTTTCCGGATATCTCCCACGGAGATCTGACCACAGATGAACGTGTTCTAAGCGCGATCGATGCCTATTTACAGAAATGAACAAAATAATTGTTGAAATCCGCTTTTGTTGTGCTATAATAGCAAAGCACGACTGAAAGAAATCTTTCTTGTCTATGGCGGGATAGCTCAGTTGGCTAGAGCATTCGGTTCATACCCGAAGTGTCGCTGGTTCAAATCCAGTTCCCGCTACTAAAAAAAGCTGTCGCAGAATTCTGTGACAGCTTTTTTCATACATTCATGCTTATCAATTTGGAAAGAACCGGACACCGATCCGTTTATGCTCACTTCTCTCATGCATCCGTTCGATCTTCTCCTGCGCCTTTGGATTCGTTTTTCCGGTCGTCAGGAACTCATCGATCTCATCATACTTGATGCCCATTTCCGATTCATCCGTCTGGCCGTCAAATAAGCCGGCAGACGGTGCCTTTGTCCGGATGTTTTCCGGTGCATCCAGCCAGGCAAGAAATTCATAAACTTCACTGACATTCAGATCGCCAATCGGATTGAAGTCTACACCGCCGTCACCATACTTGGTATAGTAACCAACATAAAGTTCATCGGCGTTTCCGGTGCCGGCAACCAGTCGTCCCTCGCTCTGCCCGATCGCATAAAGAGTCGTCATGCGGAGACGCGGTGCGATGTTAGAGATTGCTGCATCTGTCAGAACATCTGCTGCTTTCTTCGCTTCTTCCAGAAGTGTTTCCCGGACTTTTGTCAGATCCACGACGCGGTATTCAATATGAAACTGCTCTGCCACCTCTATCCCGTCTTTCATGTCTTCCTGATAATTCCGTTTGGATGCACACGGCATAATAATTCCAACAGTATTATCACAAGCGGCCTTACAAAGGATCCCAACCAGTGCGCTGTCTTTCCCTCCGGAATTACCATAAATAATTCCTTTGCAGCCTGCACTTTCCACCAGATTTCTGATCCATGCAACTCGTTTATCAAATTCTTCCTGATAATCTCTCACTTTTTATCCCTCATTTGCTGCACGCACAACACACATTGCAATATTGCCTACCAGCTCGGAAACCGGAGCGGAACGTGAGCAGTCAGAAGCGATCTTCTTAAATCCCTGCAAGAATGGTCCCGGTGCGTCTGCTTTTGCAAAAAACTGTACCAGCTTCACGCCGATATTACCTACATTGATATCCGGCCAGATAATAATATTGGCTTTGCCTGCTACTTTGGATTCTCTCTTGACTTTCTTGGCTGCGACATTTGGATCAATAGCAGCATCCAGCTGGAATTCTCCGTCGATAGCCAGTTCCGGTCTTCTTTCGTTTGCGATACGGACAGATTCACGGATATCATCTACCATTTCACCTTCCATACTTCCGTCGGTGGAGAAAGAAAGCATTGCGCATCTTGGTTCCCACCCAAGCAGACCTTTAACAGTCTCGCAGGCGGAGATAGCGATGGATGCTCTTTCAGCAGGAGACGGTTTGGTGCAGACAGCACTGTCGCCAAACAGCAGATACTGTCCTTCACTTCCTTCATATCCCGGAATGACAAATAAACCGGTGGAAGAAGGAGTATCAATGCCATCCTTTAATCCAATGATCGTAGTAGCCGCAAGGATCACATCACCCGTCGTATGAGTCAGTCCTGCAAATGTAACATCAAACATACCCAGGCACTGCTGTACCATGGCAGTATACATTGGATCTTTGCTTTTCCGGGTCAGGGACTTGATGCTCAGCATATCGGAATACTCTGCCACATACTTTTCAAAGGCAGCTGCGTTCTGTTCTGCATCTGTATTGTCATAGATATCCATGCTGCTGATATCAATACCAAAACCTTCTGCTGCGGCTTTGATCTCAGCAGGATCACCAACCAGCGTTGCTTTGCAGTATCCTTTTGTATGTGCTTCGTAAGCTGCCTGAAGCATCTTCTCTTCTGTAGCTTCCGGAAAAGCAACTCTCTGTGGATTTGCTTTTGCCTTTTCAAAAATCATTTCCATTAAGTCCATAATTATTTCTCCTAAAAAAAATATTACCACCCCCGCATAAGCGGGAGTGGTATCTTTCCATGATAATTATTCGTCGCAAAGTTCTGCAATATAATCTGCTGCTTCTTTGAAGGTAGCTTTTCTGTTAGATTCCATATACGGAACTTCGATATCATATTCATCCTCAAGAGCAGTTGTGAACTGTACGATATTTGCTGATTTACACTGTAAATCATCTTTAAAACTTGTTTCCGGCCCTAATGTTGCAGGGTCAAGACCAAACATTTTAGCTGCTTTTTCAATAAGAATCTTGATTACTTCCTCTCTGAATTCCATGCGTGAGGGTCTCCTTTCATGTATAAAAATGTTAATGCTTTCCTTTTTTTCAGGACTCGGTAAAGTATAGCATGATTATCTAAAACATACAATAAAATTTCAATTTTTTGTAGGGTTTTTCAATTTTTCTCCGGTTTTTTGATCAGGAATCGGTAAATTGCCACAGAAACGATGATTGCAGCCACCATGACAACAATATAAACCCATAAAGCCGGATAAGAAATGTTTGCGTACTGCAGGATCACTGACAGAAGATTTGCGCCAAAATGGACCATGATAGCTGCTGCCAAATGTCCATAACGGTCATATAAAAGACAGATGATAATGCCAAACAGAAAGGCATAGATCCCCTGAACCAGATTCATATGGTAAAGTCCAAACAAGACAGAGCTGACAATGGCTGCCGGCCAGAAGCTGGTATATTCTTTCATCCTGCGGAAAACAAGTCCCCGGAAAACAAGTTCTTCCACAACCGGAGTCACTATTACTGCACGGATCACGACAAAGATCCATGAGGCTCCAAAGAGCTCATTTTCCACTGTCTGGTAACTGCCCAGAAGATTATCCAACGGCAAAAGAGAAAGTAAGATGCTGAGTGCATGCGACATCAGGACCCCGATCAAAAACACCCATATCAGATGAATCGGGTTTTTCTTCAGATAATCAGATTGTTTTACATAATCATGCCGGAAATAAAAGTAATTGACGACGAAAGAGATCAGCAAAGCAATAATGGTGATCAGAGCGAAATTGTTTCCCATATAATCATCAAGGGAAAGAGGGCTGCCTGATTTTGCGAAAATCAACGCTGCCAGATAGATCACCACAAAATAGATTGCAAAATGGAACACGACAGGACCAATGGTCCGCCATATTTTAGTTGGAATACTGGCGTGCATTTCTATAACAGTTTATTTAAGATGGAAAGAACGATAACCAGAACAACAACAACGATCACAACAATGCCGACGATCAGCCAGATCACTCGTGCCCTTTTTTCCCGCGCGACGATCTTTTTCCGGTTTTTCTTGTCTTCCTTATATTTATCTACTTTAGCCTGACTCATATTTATTCTCCTGTCATTTTCTGAAATATAATCTTATGCCCTCTTACCAAAGAATGCAACTTACACTACGGATGGAACCGGATCATATCATACGGAGTGAGACTGACTCCGAAATCCGTATAAAAGATCTGTTTCGGATGCGGACAGCTTTCTATATGGTTTCCTTCTTCGTCTGTCATATCCTTAACCGTCGTAACAATGGTTTCTCCCAAGGGCTTCATGATTTCCACTTCATCTCCGACAGAAAACTTATTCTTCTGTTCCAGTCGATAATAGATGGCACTATTGACCTGCCGTTTTTCTTCTCCGATGATCCCCAGATAGATCCATTCTTTTACATAAGTACTTTCATCATAGATCTGCGTGGTCTCATCTGGTTTTCCAAAGAAGAATCCAGTGGTATATTCACGGTAAGTGCATTTGGATATCTCTTCCCGGTAATAATCCAGTCTGCTTTTGTATTTTTCCGGATCCTCATAGTAATCATCAATGGCCATCCGGTAAGTTCTGGCAACAGTGGCTACATACAAAGCGCTTTTCATCCGCCCTTCAATCTTGAAGCTGTTGATCCCGGCTTCGATCATTTCCGGAATATGCTCTATCATACACAGGTCTTTGGAATTCATAATATATGTTCCGCGGTCATTTTCCATAACAGGCATATACTCACCAGGACGAGTCTCTTCTACCAGGGCATATTTCCAGCGGCACGGATGCGTACAGTCTCCCATATTGGCAGACCGTCCTGTCATGTACGCGCTCAAAAGACATCTGCCAGAATAAGAAATGCACATAGCTCCGTGAATAAAAGTTTCGATTTCCATATCTGAAGGAATTTGTTTTCGCAGTTGACGGATCTCTTCCAGACTCAGCTCCCTGGCGCAGACAACTCTGGTCGCCCCAAGATCATGCCAAAACCGGTATGTGCCATAATTCGTATTGTTTGCCTGTGTACTGATATGAATCTCTACATCCGGAAGCATCTCCTTTGCCAGCTGAAAGATTCCCGGATCCGAAATGATCAGGGCATCGATTCCCATATCTTTTAGGTCCGCAAAGTAAGTACGGCATTCTTCCAGATCCTGATTATGGGCAAAAATATTTGCCGTAACAAAGATCCGAACATTTCTTTCATGCGCAAACTTTACGCCTTCACGCATTTCATCCAATGTGAAATTATGTGCATTTGCACGCAGGGAAAAAGCTTCCCCTCCGATATAGACTGCATCCGCCCCATAAAGAACGGCGACTTTCAAAACGGGAAGACTGCCGGCCGGCACTAATAATTCCGGTTTATTTGCTTTCAATCTGTCATTGCTTATCATTTTTAACACTCACAATCATTCCATCCCCCACCATCAGCAGTGAGCTTGTCAGCTGCTCATGGTGCATGGTTTCCCAGATAAAGGTTCGCATGCGCTCGTGGATCGTACGCTGTCTCCTTGGGGTTATGAACCTGGATTCGATCAGATCACCTTCCTGCAGTACATTATCTGCCACCATGACACCGCCTGCCTTAAGAAGCCGGATAAGGTCCGGCAGCATCACAATATACTGTGCCTTTGGTCCATCCAGAAAGACGAAATCAAATGGTCCTTCTAAATGGGAAATGGCAGTAACCGCATCTTCTTCCAAAAGATCGATCTTCAGATCTTCTTTTTTCCGCAGGCAATTCGCATAAAAATCATTTATATTTGCTTTTGCTGATTCAATCCGCGGCGGATAATTCTCGATCGTTGTGATCTGCTTTACCTGTTTGCAGGATGCTGCAAAAACAAGCGCAGAATACGCGACCCCGGTACCGATCTCCAAAATTGATGCAGGTTTATGGATGGCCAGAAGCGTCTTTAAAAAACGCTCACTCTCCCGGCGGATAATCGGAACATTGTCTGTCTCTGCTTCTTTTCTGAGTTCTTCAAAAAAGGAAGGAACTTCGTCCTCCAAAGAATGCAGATAGGCAGTGAATCGTTCATCAATAATCATACGACTGGATTATAAACGAAAAGCACTCCCGTTGGAAGTGCTTTTTAGTTTTTTGTCTTCTTGGATACGCGGTTAGTCTTCGTCCATTGTACCGTCGGAATAATCATAACCGGAAAGGATGTTAATGATCTTCTCTGTGGTATAAGAAGGACTGACTTTATAAGTTCCCGGAACATATTTTGCATCATAGATCAACGTTCTGTATTTATATAATCTCGTGTCAGTGATGCATCCGTTCTCATAAAGGAACTCGGCGACCTCTTCATGCGTTATGCCTTCTTCCGGAATAGTGATCTCGACCTTTGTCTTATTTTCCTCATCTACTGCTACATCATAGAACAACTTATAAGTAATAAGGAATGCAACTACACAGATTGCAATTACAAGAATTGCAATACAGAGGCGGACGATCACACGCACCTTTTTCCCTTTGCGTGCTGCCTTAACAGCTGCCCGGCGTCTTTTTTCCACTTCTTTGTTTTTCTTCTTTCTGGAAGCGCTGGACTGTCTTGCCTTTGCAGCCGTCACATTATCAGACCTGTATTTTTCCAGATTTTCACGGATCGTACCAGTATAATTCTGCTCCTGGTTAAAATTATCCTGCTCATCAAAATCTGAATATCTTCTTCTATTATCGTAAGCCATCTAGTTCTCCTACTCGACCTCCAGTATAAACGGGAGTATCATCGGGCCTTTGTTATTGTGATTCTTTAAGTACTTGCGCAATTCATCTGCGATGATCATTTTCGCTTTGCCGCGATTGTAATGGTTACGCGACAAATAATCAACTAATGCATTATAAATGATTTTCCTTACATCTTCAATAAGTTTTTCGCTCTCACCATCGTAGACCCATCCTCTGGTAAAGATCTCCGGTCCGGAGATCACAAATCCTTCTGTGGTATTAAGGCAGGCAGAAACGATCAAAACTCCTCGTTCGGAGAGATCTTTTCGATCATCCAGGATACTCCGGCCTACATCTTCAACACCGGAGTTATCCACGTAGATGCCGCCTGACTGTACATGCCCGGTCACTTTTCCTTTTTTCTCACTCAGCTCCAGGATATCACCCGTATCGATCAGAAAGACATTTTTTTCGTCATATCCCATATTATAGGCGATCTGTGCATTTGCGATACGATGGCGGTATTCTCCATGCACCGGAATAACATATTTCGGTTTCAGAAGTGTATAGATCAGTTTGATTTCTTCCTGGCAGGCGTGTCCGGAAACATGAGTCTGTTCAAAAATAACCTTAGCGCCCAAAGCTGAAAGCTCATTCATAACATTTGCCACAGCCTTTTCATTGCCCGGGATCGGATTGGAGGAGAAAATGATCACATCATTGCTCCGGATATTGATCTTTTTATGATTCTTTGCTGCCATGCGGGAAAGAGCTGCCATACTTTCCCCCTGGCTTCCTGTTGTAATGATCACGATCCTGTTATCCGGGTAATTTCCCAATTCATCAATGGAGATCAATGTGTTTTTAGGCATATTGATATAGCCCAGTTCCGTCGCCGTCTCAATAACATTGATCATAGATCTGCCTTCAAGGATCACTTTTCTTTTATACTTGTAAGCGGTATTTATGACCTGCTGTACACGATCCACATTAGAGGCAAATGTCGCTACGATGATCCTCTGCTTCTGATGCTCTGCAAAAAGGGCATCAAACCTCTCTCCGACCGTCGTCTCACTCATGGTATAGCCTGGACGCATGGCATTCGTAGAATCACTGAATACTGCCAGCACACCTTTTTGACCCAGCTCTGCCATTCTCCACAAATTCATAGCATCACCGTATACTGGTGTATAATCCACTTTAAAATCACCGGTATGATAGATCAGTCCAGCTGGCGTGCGAATCGCAATAGCAGCAGCATCCGAAATACTGTGATTGGTCCGGATAAATTCCACCTTGAAATCGCTTACATAAAACTTCTGTCCGTAATCTACAATTTTCAGTTTGGCACTGTCTGACAGTTTTGTCTCCTCCAGTTTTTTTCTGATCAGTGCGATCGTCAGCTTTGTTCCGTAAATCGGAACATTGATCTCTTTCAGAATATACGGGATCGCGCCAATATGATCCTCGTGTCCGTGCGTAATAAAAAATGCCTTGACCTTGGATTTATTCTGTTTCAGATATGTAATATCCGGGATGATCAGATCTATGCCCAAAAGCGTATCATCTGCAAACGCCATACCACAGTCAATCACCACGATCTTGCCATTATACTCGATCGCAGTCATATTCATTCCGATCTGTTCCAGTCCTCCCAGCGGGATCACTTTCAAACTATCGGAAACTTGTTTTGTTTTGACTGCAGTGTTCTGCTTTTTATTTGCTGCAGATTGTTTTACTGCACTGGTCTTTTTCTTGTTCTGTTTTTGTTCTGTCTGTTTTGATGTCGTCTGCTTTTTCTTTCCTGCAGACTGCTCTGTCTTAGCCTTTTTTGCCATAATCCTCCTTCATTTGTACACAGCATAAAAAGGGGGATATCCCCTGTTTTTGCTCAATAGAAAACAGAGTTGACCTTCAACTCTCAAAAGTATATTTGTGTGCATACGGTCCTGTTCGCCGGTGCCGTAAGCAAATTAAATCAAATCCTCATCTTCCAGCAGCTCTGAGAAAATCCCGGCTACTGCCTTCAGTTCTGCATCATCGACCACAAATTCGTAGATGCTTTCTATATCCTCCGGTGCAGACACATCTTTCATAATATAAGCCTGTGTTTCTTCTTCCATACTGTCGCATACCAAAAGATAGCTGGTATTATTCAGCCTGGTTTCTTCTTCGACAAAAAACTCTTTTGTCTCTCCGTCTTCACCTGTAATAATGATCTTGTTATCTTCCATGCGGTCTATCTTACCTGTACTCTTTATGATCTGTCAATTTTCTTTTTTTGCTTCTTCTTCCCTGGACAGGTTTAAAAATTCATCCAGGATATGACAGGCTGCCAACTGATCGATCACTTTTTTCCGCTCTTCTTTTTTCACCTGCATGATTTCCAATTCCTCATCGGAAACGGTCGTCGTATACCGTTCATCCTGTAAAAATACAGAAAGATCGGTTCTTGCTCTTAACCGGTCAGCAAACTCTCTTGCCTTCTGCGCCCGTACTCCTTCTGTCCCGTCCGGCATTAAAGGAAGACCCACCACAATAGCCTCAATCTGTTCTTCCCGGATCAGTTCCTCGATCCGTGCAAGTGTTTTGCGCAGACGTTTCTCGCTGTCACGGAAGATCGTCTCTTTCGGATGTGCAACTTGAAGCAGGGGATCCGATACAGCTACCCCTACTGTCTTTGCTCCATAATCCAAACCCATGATCTTTCCGGTCATACAGCGATTCTTTTCTCCTGTCACGTTCACTAATATAAAGAAAAGCGTCCTGCTTTGCAAGACGCTTATGATTCGATCATTTTTTCAGCTTATTGGTGATATAGAACCGGACCGCTTCTTCGATCAGATCATCCCGTTCCACTTTGGCGATGATTCCTCGCGCATTATTGTGGCTGGTGATATACGTCGGATCGCCCGACATGATATATCCAACAATCTGATTGACCGGATCATATCCTTTCTCTGCAAGCGCTGCATAAACCCGCTCAAAGACCTCTCCCACTGTAGGGAGCTCTTCTTTCGGAATCTTATAATGTTGGGTGAAATATAAATTATTATCCATATACAATACCTGTCATTTATTATTTAAAACATTTGTAACAGTTTTGTAAAATTTTCAGTATACAGATTTTACATCATAAAAAACGGAAAAGCAAGTAAAATTAACAAAAAATTGCATCTCTGTTTCCTATTTCAAAATCAGTTCTCCGTTCCATGTCTCTGCTTCTTTTGGTATAAATGTTACGATTTTATTAATTAGTTTTTCTGTCGTATGGATTGCACATTTCAGATAATTTTGAGAAAAGCCGATCTGATACACCTCTTCTCCGATCATCGCTTCCTCCTCCACCAGGACTGTCAGTTCCTTCCCAATGAAGGATGTCAGATACTCTTTCTGCATTTTTTCTCCCAGAGCCATCATAGAAGCCACTCTCATTTCCTTCTCAGCCCTGGTCAACTGATCCGGCATCTTATCTGCTTTGGTTCCTTTCCTTCTGGAAAACGGAAAAACATGAAGTTCCGAAAAAGCAGCCTCTGATATCATTTGCATGGACTCTTCAAAATCCTCCCTGCTCTCTCCAGGGAATCCAACGATCACATCTGTTGTAATGGCCGCATCCGGGAAGTATTCTCTAATCAGACGAACTGCAGAAAGAAACTCTTCTGCGCTGTAATGGCGGTTCATCCTCTGCAGGGTCCTGTCGCATCCGCTTTGCAGAGATAAATGAAAATGCGGGCAAAAAGTTTCACAGGAAGAAAGCTTCTGCAAAAACTCATTAGTGATGACTCTCTCCTCCAAACTACTGATCCTGACCCGTTCAATCCCATCCACATCATTTACCAGAGAAACAACATCTGGAAGGAGCGCCTTGCCGTCTTTATAATCACTTAGATCAATACCTGTCAGAACGATCTCTTTGTATCCGTTTTGTGCAAGAGTCTGCACTTCATTGCGGATATCTTCTATCCCTCTGCTCCTGCTTCGTCCTCTGAGATATGGAATAATGCAGTAAGAACAGAATCTGTCACACCCATCCTGTATTTTCACATAAGCTCTGACATGATCTCCTTGATTGGAAATTGATTGTTCCTCATAAACTGTACAGTGCGTCAGATCTTCATAAAGGATCCTTTCCGGATTCTTTTTCTTCTTCTGAAGCAAAGAACAGACTGCCTCCAGCAATTTGTTCTTTTCATTATTGCCTACTATCATGTCGATCGTCTGATCACGCAGCAGCTCCTCTTTGACCTCCTGAGCATAACAGCCGGTTGCGACTACAATCGCATCAGTAGACTTTTTTTTGCAGCGGTGAAGCATTTGCCTGGACTTCCGTGCTGCTTCTGCTGTAACAGAACAGGTATTTACAATATAAACATCAGCAGTATCCTGAAAGTCCACAATGGTAAAACCATTCTCCTGAAACTGCTCGAGAATGGCTTGTGTTTCATATGCATTAACTTTACATCCCAAAGTATGGAAAGCGACTTTCATATTTCGTTCTACTTTTTTAATGTTCGAAGATATTCTTTTTGTTCTTTGGTGATCCGGTAGCTTTCAATGGCTTTCTGGATCGTTTTGTTGTGTATCCACGGACGCAGTTTTCCTTCTTCCAGATAGGGAATCGTATCCGCCCATTGCTTTGCCAGGGCCGTCGCATAGTACCAGGCGATGACCATGTTGACATAATAATCATCTTTTTTGACTGCTGCAGGTATTTTCAGATATGAAGGATCGAAATCCTCATCCAGATATAACGCCATAAGCATTTTTATGGCAAAACGAATGGTATAGGTTTCTTTCGATTTTGCCCACTTTTTGATCTGCGGTAAAAACTCCTTTTTGTGTTTTCCAAAAACCTTCGGGCTCATCGTATCGCAGACAGCCCAATTGTCCACATAAGGAAGAAACGCATCTACACGCTGCAAAGCCTCGTCATAATCCTTGATCTGTTCCAGAAGCATCCCATGCAGCAGGTTTTCATCATAATAGGTGTGCGGCAGCTGTAAAAGGAAGTCTTTTGCCTCCTCCTCTTTTACATACTCTTTTGCAAACTTGCGGAGGATAGGAATTCGGACTCCAATGACTTGTTCTGTTTCAATTCCCGGTGTCAGTTTGATCTGAAAGGATGCATATTCTTCATCCCGCAGGGCAAACAGCCTTTTTTGAAGTGAGGTGAGTTTTTTTTGATTCTTCATCATATTTCAATGATCTCCACGGACTCCAATGCCCTCTGCATCAGTTCATCGATCACGCTGTCCAAACGATGCTCACTGGCAATGATCTTTTCCAGACGAGGTTTCGTGACCGGATGTTTTGCTACAAAGATAGTACAGCAATCCTCATAAGGAAGGATGCTGGTCTCATATGCATCGATTTTTTCAGAGATAGCAACGATATCCAGTTTATCGAATGCACACAATGGGCGATAAACCGGCAATGTGCATACTTCGTTTGTTACCAGCATACTCTGCATGGTCTGACTAGCGACCTGCCCGATTGATTCCCCGGTTACCAGACCCAGACAGCCTGACTCTTTTGCAAAATGCTCCGCAATCCGCATCATAAACCTGCGCATAATAATGGTCAGCTCATCATGCGGACAGATCTCATAGATCTTCATCTGTATTTCGGTAAAATTGACGACGTGCAGACGGATCGGCCCGGCATAGCGGGAGATGATATTCGCCAAATCAACTACTTTCTGCTTCGCACGTTCGCTGGTATACGGCGGCGCATGAAAATAAACTGCATCCAGGCTGACACCACGTTTTGCCACCATATAGCCGGCAACTGGAGAATCAATTCCGCCGGACAGAAGGAGCATCGCTTTCCCGGAAGATCCGACCGGCATACCGCTTAGTCCTTCAATCTGCTTTGAATAAAAATTCACGTCGTACGGACGAACCTCAATATGCAGCATGATCTCCGGGTCATGAACATCCACGGAAAGATTTGGAAAACGGTCCAGCAAAACTTCTCCGATCTTTTCGTTGACTTCTACAGAAGTCATAGGGAAAGCTTTGTCTGCGCGCCGGCAGTTGACCTTAAAAGTATGCGGTTCATCCATAGAGAAATGGCTTTCCATATGCGAAATAGCTGCATTAGCGATTTCTTCAAAAGAAAGCTTTCCATAATGGTCTAGCGGGCAGATCCATGCAATGCCAAAGACTTTTGTCAGCGCAGAGATTGCTTCTTCCGTCTCCTTTTCATCGCATTCCACATAGATTCTCCCTTGTGCTTTCCGCACGAGAGTATCCTGGCTGAGGTCTTTCAGCGCACTTCTGATATTCTTCACAAGCATATCTTCAAAGATATACCTGTTTTTTCCTTTTACACCAATCTCCGAATATTTGATTAATAACATGCATTCTCCTTTTGAGCTCTGCCTCTTAAGATTATCGAGAAATAAATTTTGAAAGGATCGGAAGGAGTTCTCGCAATTGTTCTGCCGCATACAGAACTTCTCCTGCCGTATTATCTTTACAAAAACTGAAACGGATCGTACAATCGGCTTCTTTTGCCGAAAGACCGATGGATTCCAAGGTCCGGCTGACGCCCGGCTTATTGGATGAGCACGCGGACCCGGATGAAACGTAGATTCCCCGTTCTTCCAATGCATGAAGCAAAACTTCACTTTTCACCGGAGCAAAGGTCGCACTGAGGATATGCGGTGCAGAAAGTTCCCCTTTCTGGCTGTTGATCCGGATAGAGAATGATTTTCCCTGTTCTTCCTGTGCAATCTTTTCCAATTCTTCTGTCAGGAGGTCCTTTAAACTGATCATATGGCGGACGTTTTCTTCCCGTGCAGCGTAGCTTTCTGTTGCTGCAACCGCCATTCCGGCAATACCCGGCACATTATCGGTACCGCTGCGCATTCCCTTCTGCTGGCCGCCTCCGTAGATCAGCGGTTTGATCTTAGTGCCTTCCCGGATGTATAAAAAGCCGACCCCTTTCGGGCCATGGAACTTATGTGAGCTGACACTCATCAGGTCAATCCCCATTTTGTTTGGAAGGATCTCCAACTTTCCGAACGCCTGAATGGCATCCACATGGAGCAACGTCTTCGGATTCTTTTCTTTGATAACTTTTCCGATACCGGCGATATCCTGAATAGCTCCGATCTCATTATTGACCATCATGATGGATACCAGGATCGTATCCTCTCTTATGGCTTCCTTAAGATCTGACAGGGAAACGTGTCCTTTTGCATCAACAGGCAGATAGGTGATCTCAAATGGATCGACCCTGCGCTCTGCCAGGGATCTGAGTGGTTCTAATACGCTGGGATGTTCAATAGAGGTCGTAATGATATGCCTCCCTGCTCTTTCATTCGCAAGCGCCGTTCCGATCAGCGCCATATTATTTGATTCTGTTCCTCCGGAGGTAAAAAGGATCTCTTTTTCTTTCACCTTCAGTAATTTGGCAAGCACCTGACATGCATCCTTTAAATAGGCCTCGCTCTGAACGCCCTTGGCATGCTTGCTGGACGGGTTCCCGAAGTCTTCTGTCATTACTTTCGTAACAGTCTCTATTACGTTTTCTCCAACGCGCGTTGTTGCGCTGTTATCAAAATAGCATTCCATCGTTTCCACAGTATATCACACCTGTTTTATTCTTCCAGCGCAAAAGTTAGGACGCTTAATAACATCAAAGGTGCTGTCTCCGTCCGCAGGATCCGGTTCCCCAAAGAGATCTGTATTCCGCCTTCCTGCTCAGCTAAAACGATCTCTTCCGGAGCGAATCCGCCTTCTGGTCCCACAAAGATACCGACACGCATACCTGGGCGGATCTTTTGCAGGATCTGTTTTGTTTCCTTCATATCTTTGTAATTTTCATAAGGCACCAGGATCAGATCCAGAGCCTCTCCTTTAGCATAGGCAAAGGCATCCCTGAAGTTCCGGATTTCTTTTACTTCCGGAATGATCCCTCTGCGGCTCTGTTTCGCAGCGCTCTCTGCTATTTTCTGCCAGCGCTCCTGTTTTGCCTTCTGTTTTTTACCATCATAATGGACAACGGAACGTGCCATTTCCACCGGAATGATCTCGTAAACACCAAGCTCAACCGATTTCTGGATCACTTGCTCCAGCTTATCTCCCTTGGCAAGTCCCTGAAACAGATAAAACCGGACGGATGACTCAGAAAGGGCTCCGCTTTCTTCCAGTATCCGGCAAAGGATCGTATCATCCGTTACCTCCTCTATCATACAGTGATAATCCGTTCCCATACCATCACTGAGCATCAGTTCCTCTCCGCTCTTCATACGGAGAACGTTTTTGATATGATTTACATCACTGCCGGAAATAACCACTTTTCCTTCTGAAATCATTTCTTCACGTACAAAAAAATGATACATGCCATCTCCTTTTATGGTTTTAGTATTTTTCGTATGTCACTTTCCGCTGCTAACGGAAAACATTTTTTCACCTGCTGAAAGATCCGTTCACGCGATTTTTCCGGATCTTCCTTATAAGCTTTACGGACGAGTTTCTTGCCCCAAATGCTTTCAGGCGTTGCCATAACGGCAATGCTCCAGCCGTATTCCTCTCCTTTTTTGTTTTTCCGTTTCCGGAACTCTTTTGGAACCAGATAGGTCTGCATCTGCAGCTGCGTCAGCACTCCATCAAAGTTTTTCAGCCCGCCTTTCCCAAATCCAGCTTTTTCTTTGATCTCAAAGGAAAACCATTCTGTCTCAGGCTTTTCAGGGAACAGATCCATGATCTTCTTTGTGCGGTAAGAAGCTTTCTGGTCATCCCAGAGTGCATCGAAATCATATCCATCTCTTCTCCAGTTAGCAAAATAAGGAAGCCATTCCAGGGAAATAAAACCGGCCTTTTTATCAAAGAATTTTCCGTAAACAGCCTGATGGCTTTCCGTGATGATCTCCCTCCACATCCAGGGGTCTTTTTTTGGATCACCGCTCCACCAGCCTGCAGCTGCCGTCATTTCTTCCACAGAAAACCCATCTACCTGATTTGCAAACAACGGAAGAAATCCGATCTTATCGATCACTTTAACCAATGCGTTCCATGTTTTGATACGCTTTGGATCGTTATCAGCTAATCCGTACAGAATCCATTCTCCATTTTCATTTGGCATATGATGCACCTCTTCTGCGTAATTGTGTGAACGCAGTTATTTCTTTCTAGCTGTAACACGTACCCAGTCCCCGTCCGGAACAACATCGATCAATTCCAGAGACAGATTGGCTTTGATGCCGCTGCGGATCAATTCTTCTTTTTCCTGCAGGATCCCGGACATGATAAGAATCCCTCCGGTTTTCAGATACTGATCAAGTGTCGGCAGCATCTGTGCGATCACCTCAGCCAGGATGTTCACTGCCACCACGTCATATGTACCATCTTGAAGGATCTGCGTTTTCAGATCCTCATCCGATACCACATCTCCTATATAAAAGGTACTCTGTTCGGCCGGTACCTGATTCACTTCATAGTTTTCAATTGCCACTTTTACCGCCTGCTCATCGATATCCACAGAAGTAACAGAGGCTGCCCCTAATTTAATAGATCCAATTCCAAGGATCCCGCTTCCGCATCCCAGATCCAGAACACGGTCTCCCTTCTGAATATACTGAGCAAGACCTCTTAAGCACAGTCTGGTTGTTTCATGAGTTCCTGTCCCGAAAGCCATACCCGGGTCAATGCGGATTATAATCTCGGGATCTGACAATTCCTCCGTCTGATCGACACTCCCTTTGTTTTCCAAAACATCTGTAGAATCCGGAATTGCTTCCCATGTCGGTGCGATAAGGATCTGATCCACCCGGAAAGGTTTAAAATACTCTTTCCAGTTATTCTCCCAGTCAGCGGAGTCCGTATCTTTACATTCAAAAGTAACCGGATCAATACCGTAGATATCCGGAGCTTCCTTCAGTAAATCTGTCAGTTTCTGGCGGAATAAGCGCCCTTCTTCCGGAGTTTCTTCCTCCCGGTAAAAGATGACATCACAGGAGCCGTCGTCTTCCGGCAGTTCCTTCTTAAAATCCGCATACATCTGATTCAGTTCTTCATCTGTCAGCTGTACATTATTCTCAATCTGCACATCGCAGATTCCAACATCCATAAGAAGAACGCTGACCAGGTCAGCGTCCTTTGTCGTTGTCTTTATCGTAAATTGGGTGTATTTCATTGACTGTCACGCTATGCCTTTCATTTGCTGTTATTGAAGACAGTATAGACTAAGTGAGGCTTGTTTTCAAATACAGTATATTTTGAACGCAGTAATAATGATGGGCCTGCGAACCTTTCCGTTTTGAATCTGTTTTTATGTTTTTTTAGGAAAAAAGATAAGATTTGATTTCTTCCAACCGGTCGAGGCAGTCCTGATAGCCCAGCCAGTATAGATCGCCCAGCTTTTCCATGTCCTTCTCAAGCCTGGTCACGGTGACAGGTTCCGATGGTGCCAGCAGAAGAAGCCGTCCTTCGTTATGCAGGCGTTCCACATCATCACAGTCCTGATTATAGATGGAATCACGGTCAGCCAGTTTTCTGGCAAAGGCCGGATACTTTTGATACATTCGCAGGGACAGTTTTGATTCCTTTACTTCCTTGCGGTAAGATAGTTCCCGCGTACGGATGACCAGGATCTTCCGATACCCCTGATCCATCGCCCACTGGTAAGGGAAATTGCAGGAGCATCCACCATCAAAGTGTGGGACGCCGTCAATCATGACCGGTGGCGAGATGATCGGCATAGTAGCTGATGCCTGTACCGCTTTCAGGATATCCTGGCATTTGCCTTTTTCAAAATAAACCGTCTCACCGGTTAATTCATTAGTCGTCACAGCGACGAACCGCTGCTGCGGACGGTAAAAGCGTTCTTCATCCAGCTTTTCTTTAATAATTCCCCGTTCTTCGATCAGGAAGCTGATATCCAGAGGACTGTGGCTGTGCAGCAGTGCCTTCAGACCAACATAGCTGCTATTATGCCTATATGTCAGGTTGATCCTTCCGGATCTTCCAATCTGCCCGGACACATAATTGACGCCGCTCAGAGCACCGGCTGAAATGCCTGCCACACAGGAAAGATTGATGTCATTAAGCATCAATGCATCCAGAAAGCCCTGCGTGTAAAGTCCGCGAAAAGCGCCTCCTTCCAAAGCAAGGCATCCGTCGATCAAACGCTCGGATGCCTTTCCTGTTGGAATAGTATTTATTTTTGAATAAATCTTTTTCAATTATTTCTTCGGATACATAACAGCATCAAAAGCCTTAAGCGCTTCTTTCTGCCTTGCATTCATCTTTTCCGGGACTTTCACCACCAGGGTGGTATACTGATCTCCTCGTTTTGTTTTATCTCTCAGGGATGGAACTCCCTTGCCTTTCAGTCTGATACGGGTATCCGTCTGGGTTCCTGCTTTGATCGGGAACAGAACATCGCCGTCAATGGTTTTGATCTTAACATCTCCGCCCAATGCAGCCTCTGTAAATGTGATCGATGCTGTTGAGTAAAGATTCAGTCCGTCTCTTGCAAAGATCGGATGCCGTGCCACCATGACCTCTACGAGCAGATCTCCACGGGAGCCTCCGTTCGTACCCGGCTCACCCATGCCGGAGATCCTGATACTCTGTCCAGAATCAATACCTGCAGGAATCGTTACGGAAATTTTCTTTTTCTTTGTCTTATAGCCAGCGCCTCTGCAGTCCGGACATTTTTCGCGGATGATCTTGCCGCTTCCTCCACAGTCCGGGCATACACCGACTTCCTGCATGGTTCCAAAGAAACTCTGTCTGGTTCTTACGACCTGACCATTTCCTTTACAAGTAGAACATGTCTCCGGAGTTGTTCCCGGTTTTGCACCGGTCGTATGACAGGTCGGACAATCTTCTTTGAAATTGATCTCAATATTCTTTTCGCACCCGAAAACTGCTTCTTCAAAACTGATCCGAACGGTAGTGCCGACATTCCTGCCCTTCATAGGACCATTGTATGCCTGCGCACGTCTTCCACCTCCGGAGAAACTGCTTCCTCCGGAAAAGCCTCCGCCAAACAGATCGCTGAAGATATCGCCAAAACCAAAGCCTCTCAGGATATCGTCTACATTCATATCCTGGTAATTGAAGCCTCCGGCACCGGCACCGCCCTGCTCAAACGCTGCATGGCCAAACTGGTCATACTGTTTTCTCTTGGTCTCGTCGCTGAGTACACCGTACGCTTCTGAAGCTTCCTTAAATTTTGCTTCAGCCTGCGCATCACCCGGATTCATATCCGGGTGATACTGCTTGGCCAATTTTCGGTATGCTTTTTTTATTTCGTCCTGTGTGGCTGTTTTAGGAACGCCAAGGACCTCATAATAATCTCTTTTGTCTGCCATTTTAGATTAGATCTCTTTATAATCTCCGTCTACTACATCGCCTTCCGGACTTGGATTCGGATCATGCTCCGGCTGGCTGTAGTTTGCTCCGCCATTAAATCCTGCATTGCCCATATCCGGTCCTGCCTGATTTCCGGCATTTGCCTGTGACTGTGCCTGTTCATACATCTTAGTGAACAGCTGCTGTGAGCTTGCAAGCAGTTTCTCTTTTGCTGCTTTGATCGAGTTGACCTGCTCCGGTGTCAGTTCTACAGAAGCATCGTTTCCGATCAGAGCCTTAAGTGTACTGAGGTCAGATTCTACTTCAGCTTTTCCGGATGGATCCAGCTTATCGCCGGCATCTTTCAATGCTTTCTCGACCTGTACTGCCAGAGAATCTGCTTCATTTCTGGTATCAACAGCTTCCTTACGGATTCTGTCCTGTGCCTCAAACTCAGCTGCTTCTTTGACTGTTTTTTCAATATCAGCATCGCTCATGCTGGAACCGGATGTGATCGTAATGTGCTGTTCTTTTCCGGTGCCCAGATCTTTTGCACTTACATTAACGATACCGTTTGCATCAATATCAAAGGTAACTTCAATCTGAGGAATTCCTCTCGGAGCCGGTGCAATGCCGTCCAGACGGAACTGTCCTAAAGTCTTGTTATCTCTTGCAAATTCACGCTCACCCTGTACAACGTGGATATCGACTGCGCTCTGATTATCAGCTGCTGTAGAGAATACCTGGCTCTTCTTTGTAGGGATCGTTGTATTTCTCTCAATCAGTCTGGTAGCAATGCCGCCCAGAGTTTCAATAGACAGTGACAGCGGGGTGACATCCAGCAGAAGGACATCGCCTGCTCCAGCATCGCCAGCCAGTTTGCCGCCCTGGATTGCTGCACCAATTGCAACACACTCAT